>NZ_QAIJ01000127.1:6843-10673 GCF_003060985.1 Stenotrophomonas sp. HMWF023 | reverse complement strand
GCAGCCGAACCCAGTCAATCCTTCCCGCGCGCCATCGCCTGGAACACGCCATCGCGGCGCACCCACAGGTGGAACAGCGCCGCACCCACGTGCATCAGCACCGTGGCGAACAACACGTAGGCCAGCAGGCTGTGCGCATTGCGCAGCGCGGCGTACAGCGCTGGCGTGTGCGGCACGATCGGCGGCAGGTGCAGGTCGCCGCCCAGCACGATCGGGTAGCCGCCGGCCGACAGCATCGCCCAGCCGATCAACGGCATCGCCAGCATCAACGCGTACAGCATCCAGTGCGAAGCCTTCGCCGCCAGCACCTGCCATGCGGGAAGATCCGCCGGCAGCGGTGGTGGACGGTGGCGCAGGCGGTTGTACAGCCGCAGCACCACCAGCAGCAGGATGGCGATGCCCAGCGGACGGTGCAGGTCGATCAGCATCGGCCGCAGGTGCAGCGAGGCGACCATGGTCACGCCGACGAACAGCATCGCGATGATCATCAGCGCCATGGACCAGTGCAGCACCCGGGCGAGCAGGTTGAAGTGGCCGTTGCCGGTGTTCATCGTGCAGCCTCCTTCGGTTGCTCGACGTTGCCGCTGGCGCGCTCGCGTTCGCGGCGGTTGAAGGATTGCGAATACACCGCCGAGCGTGCAGCCAGGATCGGGTCGTCACTGCCGCGCACGCCGCTGGGCACGATCAACGGGTCGAAGTTGAGCTGGCCGCAGACACCTTCTTCCTGCGACTGCATGCGGTCGAGGCTGAGCACACCGGCCACCACCTGATCGCGCGATTCCGGCCACGGCACCGAGGGGTCATCGATGGCATCGCCGGGCGCAGCCAGGCTGACCACCAGGTTCCAGCGCACCGGGCCGGTCGCCAGGCGTTGCTGCAGTTCCTCGCTGAGGAAATCGACGTTGGCCTGCTTGCGTGCGTCCGCATCCATCTCCACCACCGGTGCCTGCGGCTGCCAGCGCCAGCGCACCGCGCGCTTCTGCCCCTGCGCGTTGGTGAACCAGAAGCTGTTGACGCTGTTGAAGGTGGTGTTGGCCCAGCTGCTGGTCCACGGTGCGCTCTTGGCCCACTGCTGGAAGGCCTGCGCGCTGGGGTATTTCGCCAGTACGGCGGCCATCTTCTGCGGGTCGGGCTTGCCGGTGGCCGGGTCCGGAATCTGCGCGCGGGTCTGCTCGTAGAAGGCTTCGGCGGTGGGCACGGCGAAGAACGGGAAGCTGTTCATCGCCATCCGCCATTCCTGGCCGTCATCGCCGACCAGCTGCACGGCAATGCTGCGCACCCGCGCGCTGCCATCGGCGCCGTGCGGATCGCCGCCGCCGATCGACAGCCGGCCCAGCACCGGTACCTTGGACTGCGAGAACACTCGTGCATTGGAGAGTGTTGGCGCCTGCGCGCTGGGTTCGAACCAACCGCTCACGCACACGCCCTTGCTGTGCGCGCGGCGGAAGCCGGGATGCGCAGGGCCGGTGGCCTCGATGGTGTCGGTGAAGCGCTGCGCGGTCAGCCGGTCGTGGCCGATCCAGCCAGCCAACCAGGCGAAAGCGAGGGCGACGATGCCCAGGATCAGCGCGATCAGGGCGATCCAGGGCAGCGGTGAATGCTTGCGCGGTGACTGCGGCCCTTGGCCGGCGCGGGTGTAGCGGAAGAGCGACATGGTCGGAGTCCTGCCTTCACGGACGTGTGGGTGGGCGACCACCACATCCTCGCAGAACCCGGCCGGAGCCGAAATTCAATTTTTCGTCAGATTTGCCGGGTGATGCGGTGCCGACCAAGGTCGGCACCCACCGGAATTGCGGATCAGCACCCGCCCCGGCATCGGTAGCGCCGGGCCAAGCCCGGCGGTTGCATCAGGCGTAACGCGCTTTCAGCATTGCCCAAGCCGAACGCAGGGCGAGGGCTTCGCCACCCGCCGGGCGGCCCGGGCGCTCGCCATCGTTCCAGGCATACACGTCCAGATGTGCCCAGCGCTGGCCATCTTCCAGGAAGCGTTCCAGGTACAGCGCGGCGGTCACCGAGCCGGCCATGCGCGAGCCGGCGTTGGCCAGGTCGGCAATGCCGCTGCTCAGGTAACGCAGGTAGGGGCGCCACAGCGGCATGCGCCAGACCGGGTCGCGGGTGGCATCACCAGCCTGCAGCCACTGCTGGGCGAGCGTGTCATCGTTGCTGAACAGCGCCGGCAGATCCGGGCCCAGCGCGATGCGTGCTGCGCCGGTCAGGGTGGCGAAGTCCAGCACCAGGTCCGGCTTCTGCTCGCCGGCGAAGGTCAGCGCGTCGCACAGGATCACCCGGCCTTCGGCGTCGGTGTTGTCGATCTCCACGCTCAGGCCCTTGCGGGTGGCGATCACTTCGCCCGGACGGAAGGCATCCGGGCCGATCGCATTTTCCACCGCCGGAACCAGCAGGGTCAGGCGCACCGGCAACTGCTGGGCCATCACCAGCCCGGCCAGTGCCAGCGCGTGTGCGGCGCCGCCCATGTCCTTCTTCATGTTGCGCATGCCATCGGCCGGCTTGATGTCCAGGCCGCCGGTATCGAAGCACACGCCCTTGCCGACCAGCGCCAGCGCCGGGTCGGACTCCTTGCCCCAGCGCAGCACGATCAGCCGCGGCGCGCGGTGCGAGGCACGGCCCACCGCATGGATGGCCGGGAAGTTCTGCGCCAGCAGTTCGTCGCCGGTGATGGCTTCAACCTGCGCGCCGTGCGCTTCAGCCAAGGCACGCGCGGCATCTTCCAGCTGCTGCGGGCCCATGTCTTCGGTCGGCGTGTTGACCCAATCACGCACGCGCAGGCTGGCGGCGATCAGGTCGGCCACCTCGCCGGTCGGTGCGGCAACCAGCTGGGCCGGCGTGCGGTTGCGCTTGCGGTAGCGGTCGAAGCGGTAACTGCCCAGGCCCCAGCCCAGCTGCAGCAGCGCCTGTTCGGCGGCCGGCAGTTCGCTGGCCAGCTGCCACACGCTGCCTTCCGGCAGGGCATGCGGTGCATGGGCGTAGCTGTAGGCATCGCCGCGATCGCCAACGCCGATCACCGCGCCCGCAAGGCCATCGGCGCCGGGCAGCAGCGCGACGGAATGCGCGCCGGCAGTGAACCCCTGCGACTTCAACCACGCCTGGGTTGCAGCGGACTGGCTGTTCTTCCACGCCTCGAACTGGCTGCGGTCCAGCACGTGCAACGGCAGCGCGGCGGTGGTGTCGGCGGTGAAACCAGTGATCTCGCTCATGCGTCAGGTACTCCGGGATTCGTCAGCGTCGGCGGCGTCGAGGTTGGCATCGAGCCAATCGGCCAGGCCGGTGAGGGTGTCGAACTGCAGGTCAGGTTGCAGCTGCGGATGGTTCCAGGTGGCCGCTTCGCGGTTGATCCAGCAGCCGCGCAGGCCGGCAGCCATCGCGCCGGCCACGTCCATCTCCACGTGGTCGCCCACGTGCAGCACCTGCGCCGGGGCGACGCCCAGGCGGTCGCAGGCAGCGTGGAAAATGCTCGCTTCGGGCTTGGCCGCGCCATGCTCGCGCGCGCCCAGCTGGAAGCTGAAGTGATGGGCCAGGCCGATCCGTTCCAGGTCGGCGTTGCCGTTGCTCAATGCGGCCACCGGCACCCGCGCGGCGATCCGCGCCAGGGCGTCGAGCGCATCGGGGTAGCACTCCACCTGGTTGCGCGCGGCGTAGAACACGTCATACGCCGGTTCCAGAAGGTCCAGACTGGCGCCACTGTTTTCCAGCGCCTCCTGGATCGTCAGCCGGCGCAGCGCGCTCAGGTCGAAATGCAGGTGGGGGTTGTCGCGGAACGAGCGCTCGCGCAGTTCGCGCATGGCCGCCACCGGATACATCGCGGCGGTGGC
>NZ_QAIJ01000127.1:4973-6833 GCF_003060985.1 Stenotrophomonas sp. HMWF023 | reverse complement strand
GGGCTGTGTTCACGCATCCAGTCGAACAGGACCTGGTCGATGCGGGCGCCGATCGGAGCGAACGGCCACAGCGTATCGTCGAGGTCGAGGGTAATGGCAAGGACAGGAAATTTCACCCCGCCATTCTACGCCTGCCCGCGCGCGCTTTCATGCGCGCGACGGGCAGGGGGCGCTGCAGGGTGCGTCAGCGCAGGTCGTAGGAGCAGCCGATGGTGGTCTGGCCGTCGAACCGCTGCACATCCAGGTTGTGCCGGCCCACTTCCCGCGTGTAGCTGCCTGCCACTGGGTCGGACAGCTTCGCCAGTGCCGCGATCTGTTCGACGCTGGCGGTGCTGAAGTACGCGGTGAAACTGTCGACGCCATCCTCGCCGCTGTCGCCGTCGTACGCCTGCAGGCGGTTCACTGGCTGGCCCAGCACCATCAGCGGCGTGGTCAACAGGAACTCACCGCTGGACTCCCCGTTCTCCGCCCGCAGCGGCGGCGGCGCCAGCAACTGGGCGCTCGTTTCGAACTGCTTGGGGCTGAGGTGGCGCTGGCAGGTGACCGCTTCGACCAGCTGGGCACGCGCCTGCTCGATTGCCGACGGCGTCGCGGCGAAAGCAGGGGTGGCAAGGCAGGCGAGGGCGAGGCAACGTGTGGCGAACGAGGTCATCCGAACGGATCCATCCGAAAAAGGGGGGACTATTCTGCCAGTTCTGCCCTTGTTTCCGGCCCTGCCATCGGCGCGAACATTGTCCTGGTCGGCTCACTCCAGCAAGCGCGCCCAGCCCTGCATGCCCTCCAGCCGCGCCAGCACCAGCTTGATGCAGACCAGCAGCGGCACCGCCAGCAGCAGGCCGATCATGCCCCAGGCCCAGCCGAACACCATCAGCGCCAGAATCAGCACCAGCGGTGACAGTTTCATCTGCCGGCCAAGCACGATCGGCGTCACCAGCTGCCCTTCCAGGGTATGCAGGGTCAGGTAGGCGGCCGCAGGCAGCAGCGCCTGCAGCGGGTCGCGGAACTCGACGAAGCCCATCAGCAGCATCAATGCCACGCCGAGCAGCGGGCCGACATAGGGCGCGAAATTCAGCAGCGCCGCCACGGTGCCCCACAGCAGGGCCTCCTGCAGGCCGATGCCGAGCAGCATCAGCACGCCGGCCAACAGCAGGCCGACCACGGTGTTGATCACGCTGATGGTCAATACGTAGCGCGATACCTCATGCTCGATCGAGCGCAGGATGTCGCTGGTGAATCGCTGCTGCTGCCGGTTCGGGAACAAGGCGATCGCCGCGCGCTGCAGGCTCTGGCCGTAGATCATGAAGAACAATGTCAGCAGCACCACGGCCAGCACCGAGGCGGCCAGCCGCGGCGCGCGCGTGAGCATGCGGTACGGATCGTCCAGCTGGGTGCGGATCACCTGCACCTTGCGGTTGCCGTCGCCACCGGCCACGCGCGCGAAATTCTCCGCCGCCTGGTTGGCCTGCTGCACCGGCTTGGTCAGGTCCTGTACCTGGCGCGCGACCTTGCGCAGCTGCTGCGGTGCTTCCTGTGCCCAGTCCATCGCCGGGCCGATCAGCTGCACCGCCAATGCACCGGTCACGCCCAGTCCGGCGCCCAGCACCAGCAGGGCGCCGAGCGCGCGCGGAATCCACAGTTTCTGCAGCAGCCGCAGGATCGGGTTGCCGACCAGGGCGAAGAACATCGCCAGCAGCACCGGCAGGATGATGTCCTGTGCCGCCCACAGGGTGAATGCCACGGCCAGGGTCGCCAGTATCACCAGCGACATCGGGCCACGTGGGCGCGAGGTGGGAGGCAGCGGTGCGGGGGCGTCCGGCGCAGGCGGCGACGGGGACAACAGGGACTCGCTCATCGACGCAC
>NZ_QAIJ01000127.1:0-4963 GCF_003060985.1 Stenotrophomonas sp. HMWF023 | reverse complement strand
CGCGGCGGGTAAGGATCGTCAACGTTCGGACAATTCGGTGGCCGCTTCGGCCGGACGGGGCCCACGCAGCTCCGAGTCGGGCTCGGGCACCGGCTGCGCTGCCGGTCGTGCCGCCGGTTGTGCCGATGCGGGAGGCGGCTGCCCGGTGGCCTCATCCGCTTGGTCGGCGGCATCGTCTGCGGTTTCCGCGGCCTGCGCCGCCACCACGGTGGCAAACGCGGCCTGCGCGCTGGCGAACAGGCTGGACACCGAGCCCACCATCTGCAGCCAACGTGCTCCGTTTACCTTGCCCGGGACCTCCAGCTTGCCGGCGATGAAGCCGCCGGCCAGACCGACCACCACGATGCGCAGTGGCGACCAGCCCTGTCGCCAGACCTGGCTGAGCACGCCCCAGTTGCCCTGGGTTTCGCCGATGCGCACGGCCATCACCTGTTCGCAGCGCTTCACCCGCCGCTGCAGTGCACCGAACTTCATGGCTTGCCCTCCGGAATCTGCACGCCGGCATCGGGATCATCATCGGTGGGCTCATCGAACAGGCCCAACCGCGACAACTGGCGCCGGGTGGCGTGCATGCCGGTGTGGTGGAAGAAGTACGAAACCCGCCAGATCGCATAGCCGGTGACGGCCAGGCTCAGCAACGAGGTGATCAGCAGGGCCTGCAGCCAGCTCAGGCCGAAGCTCTGCAGCAGGGCGATCAGGGTGGCCGCCATCAGCAGCCACGCCGAGGCGCCGAACACGATGGCGACGCCGGCCCAGGCCAACGCACGCCCGAAAGCGCTGCGTGCAAGCGCGAAGTCCGCCGACGCCAACCGGCGCAGCGAACGCAGCGAGTGCTTGGCCGAATCGACAGTCGCCCGGCCGGCAGCGCCGACCTGGCGGATGCTCTCGTCCAACGGCGGCGTGGCCGCCGGATCGGGACGTTGCGTGGTGTCTTCGCTCACGCCGCAGCTTACTTGTCGCTGCCGCGGGCCAGCTTGGCGATGATCCAGCCGGTAGCGAAGGCCACGCCGAACGAGGCCAGCGGACGTTCGCGGATCAGTTCAGCGGCGCTGTCGATCAGGTCCTTGCCCTTGTCCATCAGTGCGTCGACCTGTTCCTTGGCGGCGGCACCACCGAACTCGGCAGCAGCCAGGCCCGACAGCGCGCTGTCGGACAGTTCAGCCTTGACGTTGGCCTTGCCGATGCGCAGTTCGTCGGTCGCGGCGCCGGTAGCGCCCTTGATCGCACCGCCGGCAGCGCTGGCGGCCTGCTTCAGGTGGGAACCGGCTTCACCCAGGTGGTCCTTCAGGTTCTCGGTATTGGTGGGGCTCATCGAATCACTCCTGTTGCGATGGGGGAACGGGCGATCGGCTCAGCCGACCTGGACATACAGAGATAGCATCACGAGGGTATAGGGGGCGTTACGGCCAGGCGATCACCGCATCACCAACTGGCCCTGCTGCTGGCCATTGTTGCGCAGGACGCGCAGCACCAGGGTCGGCGGGCGCTGCTGGAAATTGGCGCGCCAGCTGGCCAGGTCGGCGAATTCGCCAACGGTGGCATCGGTGATGATGTCGCCCTGCTGCAGGCCATTGGTCGCAGCGCGGCTGCCGCGCTTGACCTCGCTGACCAGCACGCCGCCCACGCCGGACTGGCGCAGCGATTCGGGCAGGTCGACGAAGCTGGCACCGCTCAGGCGCGGGTCCAGGCTCTCGCCGCTGACCACGCGCGCCTGTTCCTTCAGCGTTGCCTTGATCTGCAGCGGCTTGCCTTCGCGGCGGACGTCCAGGGTCAGTACGCTGCCCACCGCCGCCAGGCCTTCCACGTTGTGCAGTGCTTCGGCACTGTCCACCCGCTGGCCGTTGGCCGAGACCACCACGTCGCCCGGCTTCAGCCCTGCGGCGGCACCGGCCGAGCCGGCCAGCACGCGGGTCACCAGTGCGCCACGGGTTTCGCCCAGGCCCAGGCCCTGCGCGATCTGCGCACTCAGGTTCTGGCTTTCGATGCCCAGCGTGCCGCGCACCACCACGCCATGCTTGACCAGCTGGTCGACCACGCTGCGGGCCAGGTTCGACGGAATCGCCAGGCCCAGGCCGATGTTGCCGGCCATGCTGCCCTGCGGGTTGAAGCTGGCGGTGTTGATGCCCACCAGCTGGCCCTGCAGATTGACCAGCGCGCCACCGGAATTGCCCGGGTTGATCGATGCATCGGTCTGGATGAAGTTCTGGTAGCCCAGCCCGCGGATGCCACTGCGGCCCACCGCCGAGACGATGCCCGAGGTGACCGTCTGGCTGAAACCGAACGGATTGCCGATGGCGACCACGAAGTCGCCCACCCGCAGCTGGTCGCTGTTGCCCAGCTTGATGTCGGTCAGGTTCTGCGCCGGAATGCGGATCAAGGCGATGTCGGTGTCGCGGTCCGAGCCGAGGAATTCGGCCTTGACCGTGCGCCCATCGGCCAGTGTCACCTGCACGTCATCGGCGTTGTCGATGACGTGGTGGTTGGTCAGCACCAGGCCTTCGGTGGCATCGATGATGACGCCCGAACCGAGCGATTCGTTGATCCGCTCCTGCGGAATGTCCGGGAACAGGCGGCGGAAGAACGGGTCGTTGAAGAACGGGTTGCGTACCCGCACCACCTGCTTGGTGTTGACGCTGACCACCGCCGGCATCGCTTTTTCCAGCATCGGTGCAAGCGATGGCACCGCCTGCCCGGCGACCGATGCCGGCAGCGCTGCGGTGGTGGGCAGCACCGCCGGCAGTGGAGCGGCGTCGGCTCGGTTGTCCAGGTGCGCGTTGAGGCCGGTGGCAACGAAGCCGCCGAAGGCAGCAGCGATTGCGAGCGTAAGCAGGGTGGGAAGCGGTCGCATGGGAGTCGGTTCGCAGGCTGGGGTGGGGGCCGTTGACGCATACGGTAGAACAAGCTGAATGAGTGTGTCGCGATCTGGATAAATGCCCCATGAAAATCCGACCCGTGCCGAGGGCGCCGGAAAGGTGCCGCGCGCGTCGTACCGCTGTTCGCGACAGCCGCGCGCGAGCGCCGCAAGGCAGGGCGACAGCGCCGTGATACACCGCGACACTTGCGCAGTTCCGCGCATCCTGACCTTGCGATGACGCTCATTGCTGCGCGGATGCGTTGCTGCTGCCAGTGTCTGCACCGGCATGCCAGCAGCAGGCAGGCTGCGCAGCACACTGCTTAAAAAAAGGGATTTCCTGACTGCGGGGCGCGTCAGCCGCCGCCATCGCTTACACCAGTTGCGTCGCAACGGATGCGATTGACCGACCGTGCCCGTTCCACGATAGCCATTGTCGGTATAGCATCGCCCCGTTTTGACAATCCAGGCCCCTAGGAGGGCAACATGAGCAACGGTAATGGTGTGTCGGTCGTGACCGACGCCGTCGAGAACGTGAAAGAAACCGCCACCAACGTCGGCGAGACCATCGCCCACGCCGCCGAAGACGCAGTGAAGTCGGTCAAGAAGACCGTCAAGCGCGCCCGCAAGGCTGCCACCACCCGCGTCGCCAAGGCCAAGAAGGTCGTGGCCAAGGTCGAGAAGACCGTTGCCAAGAAGGCCGAGAAGGCCGCCAAGTCGGTCGGCAAGACCGTTGCCAACGCCAAGAAGAAGCTGGAAGCGGCCAAGAAGAACGCCAAGGCCGAAGCGGCTGCCCTGAAGAAGGAAGTGGCCAAGAAGAAGGCGGCTGCCGGCAAGGCCGTGACCAAGAAGGCTGCTGCTGCCAAGAAGCCCACCAAGGCTGCCGGCAAGAAGGTCGCTACCGTGAAGAAGGCCGCCCCCAAGAAGGTTGCGACCGCCAAGAAGGCTGTGGCCAAGAAGACCGCTGCTGCCAAGAAGGTTGTCGGCAAGAAGGTCGCGACCGCCAAGAAGGCTGTAGCCAAGAAGACCGTGGCTGCCAAGAAGGTTGTCGGCAAGAAGGTCGCTACCGCCAAGAAGGCTGTGGCCAAGAAGACTGTCGCTGCCAAGAAGGTCGCCGGCAAGAAGACCGTCGCTGCCAAGAAGGTCGCCGGCAAGAAGACCGTCGCCGCCAAGAAGGTTGTCGGCAAGAAGACCGCTGCTGCCAAGAAGGTTGTCGGCAAGAAGACCGTCGCTGCCAAGAAGGTCGTCGGCAAGAAGACCGCCGCTGCCAAGAAGGTTGTCGGCAAGAAGACCGCCGTCGCCAAGAAGGTTGTCGGCAAGAAGGTCGCCGCTACCCGCAAGACCGTGGCCAAGAAGGCTGCACCGCTGAAGAAGGCTGTGGCCAAGAAGGCTCCGGCCAAGAAGGCCGTGCGCAAGGCTGCCAAGCGCAAGTAATCGCGCGTGGTTCGAAGGCCCTTCCGCTCATCGGGCGGGAGGGCCTTCTGCGTTTTCGGGGGCGCTCATCCGCGCCTGACGTGGATCTGCGGCAGCAGGCTGGGGCAAGATGAAGGTCTTCCGCAGGAGTCCTGGCCATGCGCGGTATCGATTTCAGTTCCTGGCAGGGCGTGCTGTCCACCCTGGCCGGGTTGGTCCTGATCACCCTGCTCGGCGTGGGTATCCGCCTGCTGGTGATGCAGACCCTGCAGCAGCGCCGCGAACGCGAGAACCGCCAGATCAACGAGCGGCTGCGTACCCTGATGGCGGCCTACAAGACGCTGGGTGGTTCCTTCACCGGTGAGCTGGGGGTCGACCCGGCCCATCTGCGCGACCTGCGCCAGCGCGCCCACGAAGAAGGCATCGCCGAGCCAGGCTCGGATCGGGCCAGGCGCATCCGCGATGCGGTCGAAGCGGCGTTGTCGGACATCCTGCTGCTGGGCACCGACGAGCAGGTACGGCTGGCCGCGCGCGCTGCCAGTGAACTGGCGCAGGGGCGCCCGGTGCACACACACGAACTGGTGATCTCGCTGCGCGACTTTGTCCGCGAGGCGCTGGACCTTGCGCCGGTGCCGGCCGACCTGGAGATCCCGCGCCAAGGGCCTACCCGCCCTGCCGGCAGCGGTGGCGGAAGTGGCA
>NZ_QAIJ01000126.1:0-9340 GCF_003060985.1 Stenotrophomonas sp. HMWF023 | reverse complement strand
AGCAACGGGCAGGCAGGAGACAAGGAGCGGTAGTGAAGGTGGTGCGGTCATGCGGTGCTGGATCCTGTTGCGCGCGCCCGGTGCAACGTGGGCAGATGATGCTGGATTGTCCCATGCCGTGCGCCAGCGGGAGCGCAGGGACGCGCGGTGCGATACCGGCATACTGGCGCCTCACTGCGGAGCTTCCAATGCGACTGCTGGCCCTCACCTACGGCACCGAAGGCGATACGCGCCCGCTGGTCATGCTCTGCCACGGGCTGATTGCGGCCGGCCACGAGGTCATGCTGCTGGCCGACGGCGGCACTCTGGGCAGCGCGAAAACAATGGGCGTCCCGCACGCCGCGCTTGAAGGCGACATCCACGATGAAGTGGTGGCGCTGGTCTCACGCGGCAACGGCGTGGCCGCCGCCAGCACCGGGCTGGCACGGATGGCGCTGCAGCACGTCGCCGGCTGGATGCGCCAGGCCGATGCTGCAGCCGACGGCTGCGATGCGATCCTGACCGGCGGCCTGGCGGCGTTCGTCGGCATGAGCGTCGGCGAACGTCGTGGTCTTCCGGTGATCGGCGCCGGCATGATTCCGCTGACGCCGACGCGCGCATTCCGCTCGCCCTTCCTGCCACCCGGGCGCTCACCGGGATGGATTAACCGGGCCAGCTACGGGCTGGTCAACGGCCTGATCTGGCGTCAGTTCCGTGGCCCGATCAACGCTGCCCGCCAGCACGCCGGGCAGCCGCCGCGACGCTCGCTCTGGACCGGCCTGCCGATGCTGTACGGCATCTCGCCGCAGCTGTTGCCACCGCCTTCGGACTGGCCGGCCGACCACCTCGTGTGCGGCCAGTGGTCGGCACCTGCTGCGCCGTGGCAGCCGTCAGCCCAACTACAGGCCTTCCTCGATGCAGGGCCACCGCCGGTCTACCTGGGCTTTGGCAGCATGACCGGCTTCGACCGCGAACGCGTGTTGCCGGCGCTGTTGGCAGCGCTTGCGCCGCGCCGCGTGCTGCTGTTCCCCGGTTGGGTCGGCGTGCCCGACATGGCGCTGCCCGACAAGGTGCTGGTGATCGGGCCCACCCCGCATGAAGCCTTGCTGCCGCGCTGCGCGCTGGCGATCCATCATGGTGGCAGCGGTACCACGCATTCGGCCTGCCGCGCCGGCATACCGTCGATGGTGATGCCGTTCGCCGCCGACCAGTTCTTCTGGGCCGATCGCCTGCAGCGCCTGTGCGTAGCGCCTGCGCCGCTGTCACCGAAACGGTTGCAGCCGCAGGCGTTGGCCGATGCACTGGCGTTCGCCGAGCATGCGGATACGCGCGCGCGTGCAGCCGCTCTGGGCGCAGCAATGGCGAGCGAGGATGGTGTGGCGTGCGGCGTGGCCGCAGTCGAGCGATGGCTCAGCCCAACGTCTCCACCACCCAGTCAATGAACACCCGCAGCCGCTGGCTCATGTGCCGGTTCGGCGGGAACATCACGTGCATCGGCATCGGCGGCAGCTGCCAATCCTGCAGCACGGGCAGCAACTCGCCGCGCGCCACATGCGGTGCGGCCATGTAGCTGGGCAACGCGACCACGCCGAGGCCGGCCAGACCCGCCGCCAGATAGGCATTGCCATCATCGAAGCCGATTGAATAACGCCCCTGCACCTCGATGCGCTCGCCGCCGCGCTTCGCGCTGAACACGCGGGCGCGGCCACTGCGCGGGCTGAGGAAACCGACCGTGTGGTGGTCCGGCCCTTGCAGCGCGCGCGGGTGTTCCGGCGCACCGAACTGCTGCACATAGCCTGGGCTGGCATGGAAGCCGATCGGCAGGCTCGCCAACGGCCGCGCCACCAGCGCCGGGTCGGCCGGGGTGCCGCCGCGGATCACGCAGTCGACGTTGTCGGCGATCACATCGACCTCGCGGTCGCTGACCCCCACCTCCAGCTGGATCTCGGGATAGCGCGCCTGGAAGCCGGGCAGCGCCGGCACCAGCAGCAGCCGGGCGAACGGGCCGGGCACGTCGATGCGCAGGCGCCCACGCGGCTGTGCGGCGGCATCGCCCAGCCCACCCTCGACCTCTTCCAGCTCGGCCAGCAGACGCACGATGCGCGGGTAGTACGCCGCGCCATCAGCGGTAACACTGACCCGGCGCGTGGTGCGGTTGAGCAGCCGCAACCGCAGATGCGCTTCCAGCTGCTGCACCAGCTGGGTGACCGTGGTGCGGCTGAGCTGCAGCGTATGCGCGGCGCGGGTGAAGCTGCCGGTCTCCACCACCCGGGCGAAGGCCCGCATCGCCTCGAAGCGGTCCATGTCAGCGGCCCTGATTGTTTGGAATTACCAATCAATCTAGGCGCATCATCGCGGTTTATCCAGACAGCGGCAGCGGGGAGGATGGTCTCCTCCCGTCTGGAATCCCCCGTATGTCCCACCGCGATGTCGTCTTTCCCGCCGGCCGGCAGGCGCTGTACGAGCGCAACCGTTACTCGCCGGCGATCCGATCCAATGGCTTCCTGTTCGTCTCCGGCCAGGTCGGCAGCCGCGAGGACGGCTCGCCCGAGCCGGACTTCGAGACCCAGGTGCGCCGCGCCTTCGACAATCTCAACGCGGTGCTGGCCGCGGCCGGCTGCACGTTCGACGACGTGATCGACGTGACCGTGTTCCTGGTCGACCCGGAAACCAACTTCGAAAAGGCCTGGGCGATCGTGCCGGAGTACTGGGGCGAAGCGCCGCACCCGACCCTGACCGGTATCGGCGTGACCTGGCTGTATGGCTTCCAGTTCGAGATCAAGGTGATCGCGAAGCTGCCGTGACCGTCACTGTAGAGCCGAGCCCATGCTCGGCTGACCACGCGAAAGCAGCCGAGCATGGGCTCGGCTCTACAGAAGCGCATCCCGGTGTCCCACCCCACGGACCGAAAGGCGTGCCGACCAAGGTCGGCACCTACCAGAGCAGCAGTCCCGTGCGCGGCGCACCTGAACGGGAGGTTCCGACGAATTCCCGAGGTGGCCATTGATATTGTATCCACCGAAAACCGCTTGCTAGCCTCCCCTCCATGCGCCGGATCGCCCGCCACCTTCGTTCGTACCTGCTGATGCTGCTGATGGCGGCGTTCGTGGTCGTGCCGGTGGCCGATGTTCTGGCGTGTGCGGTGGAACCGCACGACAGCACCGTGGTGCATGTGGAGTCGGCTGCCGAAGAGCCCGACGGTGACAATGACAACGACGGCAAGCACACCGCTGCCTGCAGTCATAACCACTGCCACCACTCCAACCTGAGCCTGCCGGCGAGCACCTTCGCCGCCTTTGGCACGCCGCAACCGGCGCGCTGGATGAATGCAGGCGACGCGGCGACCTATGCGGTCGCCCAGGACGAACTGGCACGTCCTCCCCGGGCGTGAGTTGAGCGCGTCCCGCAATCGCGGGCTCCCGTTTCACTCACAACCGGAATCCCCCTATGTCGATCCTGACACGTCGGTCGCCGCGCGCGGCCGGGCTGGTCGTCGCCGTGCTGCTGGGCCTGATCCCCGCCGCACAGGTCGCCGCACAAGCCGCACCTTCGTATGACACCCTGCTAGAACGTCTCGACCAGCTGCCCGGCACCCGCGTCGGCGCGGCATTGGCCGAGGCGGCCGACGCCCGCGCCGACCAGGCCCGGGCGCTGCCCAATCCCTCCCTTTCCTGGTCCGCCGAAAACGCCTGGGGCACCGGCTCCTACGGCGGCATGGGCAGGGCCGACACCGTGCTTACCCTGTCCCAGCCGTTGGAGGTCTGGGGCCAGCGTGGCGCGCGCGTCCGCGCCGCCCGCGCCGAGGCACAGGCCGCTGCCCTGCGCGGTTCGCAGAGCCGAAGCGATGTCGCCAGCCAGCTGGCGGCGATCTACGCACAGGCGGAAAGCGCCCTGCGTCGTTACACCCTGGCCGACGAAGCGCTGACCCTTACCCGCGACGATGCGGCGGCGGTCACCGCCATGGTCAAGCATGGCCGCGAGCCGCAGCTGCGCGCGGTGCAGGCACAAAGCGAAGTGGCCAATGCCAGCGCCGCGCTGGATGAGGCGCAGGCCTTCCGCGATGCCGCACTGGCCCGCCTGGCCGGTGCGGCCTTGCTGGATGCACCGGTGCAGACCATCGACAACAGCCTGCTCGACCGCGCACCGCCGGCACCGCGTGGCGCCATCGATGTGGCACTGGCCGTGCGTGTCGCCGAAGCCGAGGTTGATGCGGCCGGTCGCCTGGTCGATGTCGAGCGCAAGCGTGCCCTGCCCGACCTCAGCGTCACCGCCGCGCAGACGCGTTTCCGCGAGGACCGCGAGCAGGCGTACACGCTCGGCGTCAGCCTCTCGATCCCGTTGTTCGACCGCAACCGTGGTGGCATCCGCGCCGCCAGTGCCGAACAGCGCGCGGCCGAGGCGCGGCTGGACCAGCAGCGCCGTGACAGCGAAGCGGAACGGTTGTCGGCGGTGGCGGGCCTGAAGGCCGCCGGCAGCCGCACCCGCGCGGCCGACGAAAGCGTGGTTGCCGCCGAGGAGGCCTATCGCCTGGCCCGCGTCGGCTTCGACGCCGGACGCATCTCGCAGCTGGAACTGCGCAGTACCCGCAGTGCCCTCATCGCCGCCCGCGGCACCGCTGTGGACGCGCGTCTGTCGCGCGTCGGCGCGGAAATCGATCTCGCCCGCCTCGAAGGGCGCGCACCTTTTGTGGAGGCCCGATGAACCTGTCCCGCTCTTTCCCCCTGGTTGGTGGCCTGCTGCTGACCGTATTGCTGGCCGGCTGCTCCGGCAACGCACAGCCCCCGGAAGCTTCCGCAGCCGACGATGGCCATGGCCACGCCGCCGACAGCACCGAAGCCAAGGCCGAAACAAGCAAGGTGCCCGACGCCGATGAAGGCGTGGTGCAACTGACGCCCGAGCAGATCAAGGCCTCCGGCATCGACGTGGTTGCCGTCGGCCGCGGCGGCGGCGGTTCAACGCGGCTGTCCGGCCGGGTGGAGCCATCGATCGGTGCGCGTGCATCGGTCGCCTCCACCGTGACCGGGCGCGTGGAGCGCGTGCTGGTCGCACCGGGCACGGCAGTGAAGCAGAACCAGGCGCTGGCGATCGTGGTCAGCGGCGAGGCGGCGGTGTTCCGCGCCAATGCGGTTGCCGCCGCTGCGGAAGCCGAGGCGGCGCGCCTGGCCCATGCCCGTGACAAGGCGCTGGTCGAACAGGGCGTGGTCGCCCGCCAGGAACTGGAAACTTCACGCGCGCGCTCGCTGGCGGCACAGGCGCAGGCCGCGGCCGCACAGGCACAGGCCGCCGCCAACGGTTCACCCGACAGTAGCGGCCGCGTGCGCATCACCAGCCCGGTGGCCGGCATCGTCGGCAACGTACAGGTCACGCCCGGTGGCGTGGTAGCAGCCGGCAGCCCGGTGGCCGACGTCGCCGATCCGTCGATGAACGAGCTGGTATTCACCGCACCGCCAGCGCTGGCCGCGCAGGTCAACCCAGGCATGACGCTGGAAGTGACCGTGCCGGGTGGCAGCTTCAGTGCCACCGTCACCGGTTCGGCCGCCGATGTGCGCCAGCAGGGCGGCGTGGCGGTGATACGTGCCACGCCGGTCAATGCGGCATTGCCGCCAGCCGGTTCGCCGGTGTCCGCGGTGGTGGTCACCGACGGCAAGGACGGCGCGTTGAGCGTGCCGGCCGATGCCGTGCAGAACGTGGATGGCAGCAGCGCGGTGTTCGTCGCCGTCGAGGGCGGCTTCAAGGTGCAACCGGTGCTGGCCGGCCGACGCGCCGGCGACCGCATCGAGATCCTCGGTGGCCTGAGCGGCAACGAACGCATCGTCGGCGCCAACGCCTTCCTGCTCAAGGCCGAACTGGCCAAGGGCGAAGCCGAGCACGGGCACTGAGGACCTTCCATGTTCAAGCTCATCATTGAAACCGCGGTACGCCACCGCTGGCTGGTCGTGGCCCTGGCTGCACTCATTGCCGCCGTGGGCCTGTTCCAGCTCGGCAAGCTGCCGATCGATGCGGTACCGGACATCACCAACCGCCAGGTGCAGATCAACACCGTGGCACCGGCACTGACGCCCGAGCAGATCGAGCGGCAGGTGACCTATCCGCTGGAAACCGCGCTGGCCGGCATCCCCGGCCTGACCACCACCCGTTCGCTGTCGCGCAATGGCTTCTCGCAGGTCACCGCGATCTTCACCGACGCCACCGACATCTACTTCGCCCGCCAGCAGGTGGCCGAGCGCATGCGCGAAGCCTCCGAAGACCTGCCTGATGGTGCGTCGCCCATGCTGTCGCCGGTCACCACCGGCCTCGGCGAGGTATTGATGTGGACGGTGGACTTCACCGCGTTCGACCCTGCGAAGCTGGCCAAGCCGGGCGAAGCAGGCTGGCAGGCCGGTGAGGTCTACCGCACGCCGGAAGGCAATCTGCTGCGCACGCCGGAAGAACGCGCCACCTACCTGCGCACCGTGCAGGACTGGATCATCGCGCCGCAGATGCGCTCCAGCCCCGGGCTGGCGGGCGTGGATACCGTCGGTGGCTACGTGAAGGAATACGGCGTGCATCCGGACAGCGCGCGGTTGGCCGCGCATGGCCTGGGCCTGGCCGACCTGGTGACGGCCCTGCAGCGCTCCAACGTGCAGGCCGGTGCCGGCTTCGTGCAGCGTGCCGGCGAAGGCCTGGTGGTGCGTGCCGATGGCTTGGCACTGACCACCGACGATCTGGCACAAGCGCCGGTGGCCACCCGCAACGGCGTGGTGGTACGGGTGTCCGATGTGGCCGAGGTCGAACTGAGCCGCGCACCGCGCCTGGGTGCGGCCAGCCGCAACGGCCATGAAGCCGTGCTCGGTACCGCGCTGATGATCGCCGGCGGCAACAGCCGCACCGTGGCCCAGGCCGCTGCGGCGCGCCTGGAACAGGTGAACAAGTCGCTGCCGGCGGACATCGTGGCAGCGCCGGTGCTGGACCGTAGCGTGCTGGTCAATTCCACCATCAAGACCGTGGCCAAGAACCTCACCGAGGGCGCGTTGCTGGTGGTGGTGGTGCTGTTCCTGCTGCTCGGCAACCTGCGCGCAGCGACGATCACCGCACTGGTGATCCCGCTGTCGTTCCTGTTCGCGGTGATCGGCATGAACCGCTTCGGCATCAGCGGCAACCTGATGAGCCTGGGTGCACTGGACTTCGGCATCCTGGTGGACGGTGCGGTGATCGTGATCGAGTCGACGCTGCTGATGTTGGGCCAGCGTCGTGCCGAACTGGGCCGTGCATTGACCGCGATGGAACGCCTGCGTGTCGCGGCTGATTCGGCGCGCAAGATGGCACGACCGGCAGCGTTCGGCCAGCTGATCATCCTGCTGGTGTTCGCACCGATCCTCACCCTGGAAGGCGTGGAGGGCAAGACGTTCCACCCGATGGCGGCGACCTTCATGCTGGCCCTGGTCGGTGCCTTCATCTTCTCCTTCACCTTCGTGCCGGCGATGGCCGCACTGATGGTGCGCGAGCCGAAGCTGAAGGAAGGCGAGGCACACAGCGATGATGGCGAGCACGAAACGAAGCTGATCCGCGTGCTGCGTGGGCGTATCGAGCCGATCATCCGCCAGGCCGTCGCGCGTCCGCGGTCGGTGGTGGCGGGTGCGGGCCTGATGCTGCTGGTGGGTATTGGCTCGTTCGGCCTGCTCGGCCGCGAGTTCATGCCTACCCTGGATGAAGGCAACGTGGCGATGCAGGCGCTGCGCGTGCCGTCGACCTCGCTGGAGCAGTCGCTGGCGATGCAGCTGGCGCTGGAAAAGGCGATTGCCAAGCAACCGGAAGTGGAAACGGTGTTCTCGCGTACCGGTACCGCTGAAGCGGCGATCGATCCGATGCCGACCAACATTTCCGACAGCGTGATCGTGCTCAAGCCACGTGCGGACTGGCCCGATCCGAAGCTGGGCAAGGAAGCACTGGTCGCCCGCTTCGAGAAACTGGCCGGCCAGCAGCTGGGCAACAGCTTCGAGTTCAGCCAGCCGATCGAGCTGCGCTTCAACGAGCTGATTTCCGGCGTGCGGACCGATCTGGCGGTGATGATCTTCGGCGATGACTTCAGTCAGTTGCAGAAGGTGGCCGACCAGGTGGCGCTGAAACTGCGTGCGGTGGAAGGCGCGGCCGATGTGCGCGTGGAGCAGATTTCCGGCCTGCCCACGCTCAACGTCAAGATCGACCATGTGGCAGCGGCGCAGTACGGATTGACCGCCGCGGACGTCAGCGATGCGCTGTCCACCGGCATCGGCGGCACGGCGGCAGGCAAGATCTTCGAGGGCGACCGCCGCTTCGATGTGGTGGTGCGGCTGGATGACAGCGCACGCAACGACCCGGATCAGCTGGCCTCGCTGCCGATCGCAACACCGGCTGGTGTGGTGATTCCGCTGTCCTCGGTCGCGCGCATCAGCGTCAGCGAAGGGCCGAACCAGATCAGCCGCAACAACGGCAGCCGCCGGGTGGTGGTGCAGGCCAACGTGCGTGGCCGCGATCTCGGCGGCTTCGTTGGCGAGGCGCAGACCGCCGTGGCCGAGGTGGCGCTGCCACCCGGTGCCTACCTGACCTGGGGCGGCCAGTTCGAGAACCTGCAGCGTGCGGAAAAGCGCCTGGCCACGGTGGTGCCGGTGGTGTTCCTGCTGATCGGCAGCCTGCTGTTCATGGCCCTGCGCAGCGGCAAGGAAGCCATTCTGGTGTTCAGCTGCGTACCGCTGGCGCTGGTCGGCGGCATCCTCGCCCTGCTGCTGCGCGGCATGCCGTTCTCGGTGTCGGCAGCGGTGGGCTTCATCGCGGTATCCGGCGTGGCCACGCTCAATGGCCTGGTGCTGATGCAGGCGATCCGCGAGCGCCTGGACGCCGGTGACGTGCCGATGATGGCCGCGATCAATGGTGCGTCCAGCCGTATCCGCGCGGTGCTGACCACCGCACTGGTGGCCATCGTCGGCTTCATTCCGATGGCGATCGCCAGTGGTTCCGGTGCGGAAGTGCAGAAGCCGCTGGCGACGGTGGTGATCGGCGGCTTGATCACCGCCACGGTGCTGACCCTGCTGGTGCTGCCGACCTTCGCTGCGCGCGTGGCGAAGGTGCGGGCGGTGGGGTGAAAGAAGAAAGGGGCGGATCATGCGATCCGCCCCTTTCTGCTGAAGTTGCCGGCCAGCGGCCGGCACTACCACCGCGCGTTCCGGTAGCGCCGGGCCATGCCCGGCGACGCGACGGCTCAGGCCTTCTTGCGCTCGGCGATGTACGCCTGGATCTGCTGCTCCAACACCGGCAACGGCACCGAACCCTGCTTCAGCAGCGTGTCGTGGAAGCCTTTGATGTCGAACTTGTCACCCAGTTCCTTCTCCGCCTGCGCGCGCAGGCG
>NZ_QAIJ01000125.1:4707-15502 GCF_003060985.1 Stenotrophomonas sp. HMWF023 | reverse complement strand
CTGCCGCTGGGCGTGTTCGGTGTGGCCCTGGGCACGGTGATCCTGCCGGCGCTGGCCCGGCACCACGTCAGCACCGACCGCGAAGGCTTCTCGCGCTCGCTGGACTGGGGCCTGCGCATGACCCTGCTGATCTCGGTGCCGGCCATGCTCGGCCTGCTGCTGCTGGCCGAGCCACTGATCTCCACGATCTTCCAGCACGGCCAGTTCACCGCCTTCGACACCCGCATGACGGCGCTGTCGGTGTACGGCCTGAGCTTCGGCCTGCCGGCCTTCGCGCTGCTGAAGGTGGTGCTGCCGGCCTTCTACGCGCGCCAGGACACCAGAACGCCGGTGCGTGCCGGTGTCGCCGCGCTGGTGGCCAACATGGTGTTCAACTTCGCCCTGCTGGCGGTGCTGTACCAGGTGATGGTGCCCGATGAGCTGAAGGCGCAGGGGGTGATGGCCGCCCTCGGCAAACAGCCCGGCCTGCACCTGGCGCTGGGCATTGCCAGTGCGCTGTCCAGTTACCTGAACCTGGGGCTGCTCTGGTACTGGCTGGGCAAGACCGATGTCTACCAGCGGCGTCCGGGCTGGGGCGGCTACCTGCTGCGCCTGCTGCTGGCGTGTACGGCGATGGTCGGCGTGCTGCTGGCCCTGCTGTACTGGCTGCCGGGCTTCTCGTCGATGGGCGTGTGGGAGCGGATCGGCGCCCTCGGCCTGCTGGTCGGTGGTGGCGGTCTGACCTATCTGCTGGCGATGGTGGCGATGGGCTTCCGCCCGCGCGACCTGCGCGGGCATTGATCGTGGCTCCCGGCGGCTATACTTCAGGGTTACACCATTGAAACGGCGGGCTGCGGCCGGCCGGAACGAGAGTTGATGAGCAGGCTGTTCAGAAGCGTCGAGGGCGGGGAGCTGTTCCCCAACGGAAGCGTGGTCTGCATCGGTGCATTCGACGGCCTCCACCTGGGGCATCGTGCGCTGGTGCGGCACGCGGTCGCGCGCGCGCGCGCCTTGGGTGTGGCTGCGGTGGCGGTGGCCTTCGAGCCCCTGCCGCGCGAGTTCTTCGCCCAGGGCACACCGCCGCCGCGGCTGACCCTGGCCCGCAGCAAGGTCGAGATCCTGCACGAACTGGGCGTCGATGCGATCGGCCTGCTGCGCTTCGACGCGACGATGGCAGCAATGCCGGCCGAGGCGTTCGTGCGTCAGCTGCTGGCCCAGCGCCTGAACGCCCGTGAGGTCTGGATCGGGCCGGAGTTCTGTTTCGGCAACCGTCGCCGTGGCGATCTGGCCCTGCTGCAGGCGCTGGGCGCCGAGCTGGGTTTCAGCGCCGGCGAAATCGAAGCGGTCGACCTGCATGGTGATCGCATCTCCAGCACCCGTATCCGCCAGCTGCTGCAGGAAGGCGACTTCGCCCGTGTCGGCGACCTGCTGGGTCGGCCCTACTCGATCAGCGGGCGGGTGGTGCGCGGGCGCCAGCTCGGCCGTACGCTGGGCTTCCCCACCGCCAACCTGCGGTTCCCGAAGACCCCGGCGCTGTCGGGCATCTACGCGACCTGGGTGCACGGGGTGTTTGACCAGCCGTGGCCGTCGGTGTCCAGTTTCGGTACCCGGCCGACCGTGGACGGCGTGGAGCCGCTGCTGGAAGCGCACCTGTTCGATTTCCAGGGCGACCTGTACGGGCGCCACATCGAAGTGGAATTCGTCGCCAAGCTGCGTGATGAAGAGAAATTCAACGATCTGGCGGCGCTGACCGACCAGATGCACCGCGACGCCGAACAGGCGCGTGCCATCCTTTCCGAACATAGATTGCGAGCCACTGCGTGAGCCAGGACTACAAGACCACCCTCAACCTGCCGGCCACCGAATTCCCGATGCGCGGCGACCTGCCCAAGCGCGAGCCGGGCATTCTGGCGCGCTGGGAAGAGCAGGGGCTCTACCAGCAGCTGCGCGACAACGCCGCCGGCCGCCCGCTGTTCGTGCTGCATGACGGCCCGCCGTACGCCAATGCGCGCATCCACCTGGGCCATGCGGTCAACAAGATCCTCAAGGACATCATCGTCAAGTCGCGCTACCTGGCCGGCTTCGATGCGCCGTACGTGCCGGGCTGGGACTGCCATGGCCTGCCGATCGAAATCGCGGTGGAAAAGAAGTGGGGCAAGGTCGGGGTGAAGCTCGATGCGGTCGAGTTCCGGCAGAAATGCCGCGAGTTCGCCGAGGAGCAGATCGACATCCAGCGCGCTGACTTCAAGCGCCTGGGCGTCACCGGCGACTGGGACAACCCGTACAAGACCCTGAGCTTCGATTTCGAGGCCAACGAGATCCGCGCGCTGTCCAAGATCGTGGCCAACGGCCATCTGCTGCGCGGCGCCAAGCCGGTGTACTGGTGCTTCGACTGCGGTTCGGCGCTGGCCGAAGCCGAGATCGAGTACCACGAGAAGACCTCGCCTGCGATCGACGTGGCCTACGCCGCGCGTGATGCGCAGGCGGTGGCGCAGGCGTTCGGTGTCAGCCTGCCGGCGGATGTCGAAGTGGCCGTGCCGATCTGGACCACCACCCCGTGGACGCTGCCGGCCTCGCTGGCGGTGTCGCTGGGCGCGGACATCCGCTACGTGCTGGCCGAAGGCCCGGCGCACAACGGCAAGCGCCGTTGGCTGGTGCTGGCCGCGGCCCTGGCTGAACGGTCGCTGCAGCGTTACGGCGTGGACGCGGTGGTGCTGCACGGTGAAGCCGAAGGTTCGGCGCTGGAAAACCAGCTGCTGGCGCACCCGTTCTACCCGGAGCGCGAGATCCTCGTGCTCAACGGCGAACACGTGTCCGACGAGGACGGTACCGGCGCGGTGCACACTGCGCCCGGCCACGGCCAGGAAGACTACGTGGTCAGCCAGAAGTACGGCCTGCTGGACAAGTACAACGCCGGTCAGATCACGCCGATCGACGGACGTGGCGTATACCTCGAATCGACGCCGCCGGCTGGCGACGTGGTGCTGGCGGGCCAGCACCTGTGGAAGGCGCAGGAGGCGATCGTGCAGGTGCTGCGTGACAGCGGCGCACTGCTGGCGTTCGTCGAGATCCGCCATAGCTACCCGCACTGCTGGCGGCACAAAACGCCGGTGGTGTTCCGCGCCACCCCGCAGTGGTTCATCTCGATGGACAAGGCCAACCTGCGCAACGATGCGCTGGCCGCCATCGACACCGTCGGCTGGTTCCCGAGCTGGGGCAAGGCGCGCATCCAGAGCATGGTGGACGGCCGCCCGGACTGGACGATCTCGCGCCAGCGCACCTGGGGTGTGCCGATCGCACTGTTCACCCACCGCCAGACCGGCGAGATCCACCCGCGTTCGGTGGAGCTGATGCAGCAGGTCGCCGACCGCGTTGAAGCCGAAGGCATCGACGTGTGGTACTCGCTGGATGCGGCCGAACTGCTGGGCGCCGAAGCGGCCGACTACGAGAAGGTCACCGACATCCTCGATGTCTGGTTCGATTCAGGCGTGACCCATGAAGCGGTGCTGGCCGCACGTGGCTTCGGCAAGCCGGCCGACCTGTACCTGGAAGGCTCCGACCAGCATCGCGGTTGGTTCCAGTCCTCGCTGCTGACCGGCGTGGCCATCGACAAGCGTGCGCCGTACAAGCAGTGCCTCACCCACGGTTTCACCGTGGACGAGCACGGCCGCAAGATGTCCAAGTCGCTGGGCAACGGTATCGAGCCGCAGGAAATCATGAACAAGCTGGGCGCGGACATCCTGCGCCTGTGGATCGCCTCGGCCGACTACAGCAACGAGATGTCGCTGTCGCAGGAAATCCTCAAGCGCACCGCCGACGCCTACCGTCGCCTGCGCAACACCGCCCGCTTCCTGCTGGGCAACCTGGACGGTTTCGATCCGGCCCAGCACCTGCGCCCGCTCAACGAGATGGTCGCGCTGGACCGCTGGATCGTGCATCGCGCCTGGGAACTGCAGGAGAAGATCAAGGCGGCGTATGACAACTACGACATGGCCGAAATCGTGCAGCTGCTGCTGAACTTCTGCAGCGTGGACCTCGGTTCGCTGTACCTGGACGTGACCAAGGACCGCCTGTACACGATGCCGACCGATTCGGATGGTCGTCGTTCGGCGCAGAGTGCGATGTATCACATCGCCGAAGCGTTCACCCGCTGGGTGGCACCGATCCTGACCTTCACCGCCGACGAGCTGTGGGGTTACCTGCCAGGTGACCGTGCCGGCCACGTACTGTTCACCACCTGGTACGAGGGCCTGGCACCGCTGCCGGCCGATGCACAGCTCAACGCTGCCGACTTCGACCAGCTGCTGGCCGTGCGCGAGCAGGTGGCCAAGGTGCTGGAGCCGATGCGCGCCAATGGTGCGATCGGTGCCGCGCTGGAAGCGGAAATCACCATCGCCGCCAGCGAAGAGCAGGCCGCACGCTGGCAGCCGTTGGCCGATGAACTGCGTTTCCTGTTCATCAGCGGTGACGTGCAGGTGCGCCCGGCGACCACCGACGAGGTGTTCGTCAGCGCCCAGCCGACGCAGAAGTCCAAGTGCGTGCGCTGCTGGCACCATCGTGCCGACGTTGGCAGCAATGCCGACCACCCGGAACTGTGCGGCCGCTGCGTGACCAACATCGCCGGTGCCGGCGAAGTGCGGAGCTGGTTCTGATGGCCGCCCCGCGCCCGCATCCCAACGCGCTGATCTGGCTGCTGCTGTCGGCAGTCATCATCGGTCTGGACCAGTGGTCGAAGGCCTGGGTGTTGTCGAGCCTGCCGGAGTTCCAGCCGGTGGTGGTCATCGATGGCTTCTGGAACTGGTACCGCACCTACAACACCGGTGCAGCGTTCAGCTTCCTGAGCGACGCCGGTGGCTGGCAGAAGCACTTCTTCACCGTGCTGGCGATCGCCATCAGCGGCCTGATGGCCTGGTGGCTGCGCGCTACCGCCCGTGGCAATTGGAAGGCCGCCGTGCCTTACGCGCTGATCATCGGCGGTGCGATCGGCAACGTGATCGACCGCCAGGTGCACGGCCACGTGGTGGATTTCATCCAGTGGTACGTCGGCGAGCATGCCTGGCCGTCGTTCAACATCGCCGATTCGGCCATCGTGGTGGGTGCCGTAGGCATCGCCCTGTTTGGCCTGTTCGACGGCAAGTCCGCCAAAAAGGCGGATAATGCCAATCCGAAACCGTAAGCCGGCCGCTGCCGGGAGACTGAACTGATGGATGTGCTGCTCGCCAACCCGCGTGGTTTCTGTGCCGGTGTCGATCGTGCGATCGAGATCGTCAAGCGCGCGATCGAAACGCTGGGCGCGCCCATCTATGTCCGCCATGAAGTGGTGCACAACCGCTTCGTGGTCGATGACCTGAAGCAGCGCGGCGCGATCTTCGTCGAAGAACTCGACGAAGTGCCGGACAACAACACCGTCATCTTCAGCGCCCACGGTGTTTCCCAGGCCGTGCGCCTGGAAGCCGAGCGTCGTGGCCTGAAAGTGTTCGACGCCACCTGTCCGCTGGTGACCAAGGTTCATTTCGAAGTCGCCCGTCACTGCCGTGCCGGCCGTGACGTGGTGCTGATCGGCCATGCCGGCCATCCGGAAGTGGAAGGCACGATGGGGCAGTGGAACCGCGAGGCGGGCACCGGCCAGATCTATCTGGTCGAGGACGTGGAACAGGTGGCCACGCTGCAGATCAACCAGCCGGAAAACTTCGCCTACACCACCCAGACCACGCTGTCGGTGGACGATACACGCGGCATCATCGAAGCCATGCGCGCGCGTTTCCCGGCGATGCAGGGGCCGAAGAACGACGACATCTGCTACGCCACGCAGAACCGTCAGGACGCCGTGCGCGACCTGGCCAAGCGCTGCGACCTGGTGCTGGTGGTCGGTTCGCCGAACAGCTCCAATTCCAACCGTCTGAGCGAGCTCGCCCGCCGTGAGGGCGTGGAGAGCTACCTGATCGACGGTGCCCACGAGATCGACCCGGCCTGGGTGCTCGGCAAGCAGCATATCGGCGTGACCGCCGGTGCGTCGGCACCGCAGGTGCTGGTCGATGGCGTGCTGGCGCGTCTGGCCGAGCTGGGTGCCAGCAGTGTGGGCGAGCTGGATGGCGAGCCGGAATCGATGGTGTTCGCGCTGCCGAAGGAACTGCGCCTGCGCCTGGTCGACTGACCGGCAGCGCTGCCGGTGGGTGCGAACCCTGGTTCGCATTGTCGGCTGTACGTCATCCACGCATGGCGTGGATCTACCGATGCGGCTTCCGGTTTATTGCGATGGTGCATCTGGTGGGTGCGAACCTTGGTTCGCACGGCTTCTGGATGCACCTCATCCACGCATGGCGTGGATCTACCCGGTACTGCTCTGCTTTCCAGTAGATCCACGCCATGCGTGGATGCTGTCAGTCTTCGCCAACGCTCCGATGAGGCTTTGCCGCATCTGGTCGATGCGCCACTGACCATGACCTTCGGCCATGGGGCTCGGCACCTCACAGGCCTAGCATCGGTATCTCTACCGCTGCTGGAAGTCGCCTGATGAAAACCCGTGCCCTGGTGATGTCCGTGCTGTTCGCGCTGGCGGCCACGCCCGCGCTGGCGCAGACCCCGCCACCGGGTGATGCCGCCGCCCCCGGCATGCTGCGCATCGATGTCGACGCGCGCGATCTGGCCCGGCGCATCTTCAAGGTGACCGCCACCGTGCCGGCCAAGCCTGGCCCGCTGACCCTGCTGTACCCGCAGTGGATTCCCGGCAACCATTCGCCCACCGGCCCCATCGACAAGCTGGCCGGCCTGCGGGTGACCGCCAACGGCAAGCCGTTGGCCTGGCAGCGCGACCAGTTCAACGTATACGCGTTCAAGGTTGACGTACCGGAAGGCGTGAGCGAGATCGTCGCCCACTTTGATTTCCTGTCCTCGCAGGGTGGCAGCCAGGGCCGGGTGGTGATGACCCCGGAAATGCTCAACCTGCAGTGGAACGCCAATTCGCTGTATCCGGCCGGCGTGGACGCGCGCAATCTGCAGGCGCAGGCGAGCGTGACCCTGCCCAAGGGCTGGGCCTATGCCACCGCGTTGGAAACCGCACGTCGCGATGGCGACACCGTGGTGTTCAAGCCGATCTCCTATGACCACCTGGTCGACTCGCCGTTGTTTGCCGGTGAGCATCACCAGCGCATCGACCTCGACCCGGGCGCGAAGGCGCCGGTGCATCTGAACGTGTTCGCCGACGATGCCAAATCGCTGAAGCCGACCGATGCGCAGTTGAAGGTGCATCGTGCGCTGGTGCAGCAGGCCGACAAGCTGTACGGCGCGCGTCACTACAATCACTACGAATTCCTGCTTGCCCTGACCGATCGTCTCGGCGGCATCGGGCTGGAGCACCATCGCTCCAGCGAGAATAGTGCCGACCCGGGCTACTTCACCGAGTGGGACAGCAATGCCTGGATGCGCGATCTGCTGCCGCATGAGTACACCCACTCGTGGAACGGCAAGTACCGTCGCGGTGCCGATCTGGCCACGGCCAACTTCAATACGCCGATGGGCGACAGCCTGCTGTGGGTGTACGAAGGGCAGACCCAGTTCTGGGGCCAGGTGCTGGCCGCGCGCTCGGGTCTGTGGACCACTGAGCAGGCGCGCGACATGCTGGCGAACGTGGCGGCAACCTATGACCGCGGCCGCCCGGGACTTGCGTGGCGCCCGCTGCAGGACACCACCAACGACCCGACCATCGCCCAGCGCCGCACGTTGCCGTACCGCAACTACCAGATGAGCGAAGACTACTACTCCGGCGGGCAGATGCTGTGGCTGGAGGTGGAGGGCAAGCTGCGGGGGCTGACCGGCAACCGTCGCAGCCTGGATGACTTCGCGCGTGCGTTCTTTGGCGTCGGCAACGGCGATTGGGATGTCAATCCGTACACCTTCGACGATGTGGTGGCGACCCTCAACGGCATCGCACCGTACGACTGGGCCAGCTTCCTGCGCCAGCGCCTGGACGGTCATGGATCGCTGACCGGCGGCCTGGAACTGGCGGGCTGGAAGCTGGTCTACCGCGATGCGCCGAACGAGGCCTACAAGGCACAGGAAAAGCGCGCGAAGGCAGCGCTGCTGGCCTATTCGCTGGGCGCGACGGTGCTCGACAGCGGCGTGGTCGGCGATGTGATCTGGGACAGCCCGGCGTTCAATGCCGGCCTGGCGCCGGGCATGAGAGTAATCGCCATTGGCGGTCGCGAGTACAGCAGCCAGCGCCTGAAGGACGCGGTGGCAGCAGCGGCCACTGACAAGGCGCCGATCACGCTGCTGGTCAAACAGTTCGACCGCATCGATATGATGAAGATCGACTACCACGGTGGCCTGCAGTATCCGGTGCTGGAACGCATTGCCGGCCGCCCCGACCGCCTTGCAGAGCTGTGGAAGGCGCGATGAGGCTGCGCACGCGCGATGGGGTGATCCTGGTGGTGGCCGTGCTGGCGATCGTTGGTGCCTACCTGGACGGCGACGGGCGCTGGCTGCACTGGTTGGCCAAGCCGGCGACCACGCTGCTGATCGCCGCCATCGCCTGGCAGGCGCGGCCAGCGGCGGATGCGTTCTACCGGCGCGCGGTGCTGGCCGGCATGCTGTTGTCCTGCGTGGGCGACATCGCGCTGATGCTGCCGATCGACGCGTTCGTGCCGGGGCTGGTTGCCTTCCTGCTTGCACATCTCTGCTACATCGCCGCGTTCCGCGCCGGCCTGCGCGCGGGCCGCGGATTGATCGCTGCTTTCGTGCTGCTTGCCGCATTCGCTTCGATCAACGTGGCCGGCCTGTGGCCACATCTGCCGCTGCCGATGCGCATTCCGGTGTTGGCCTACGTCGTGGTGCTTGCCGCCATGGCGGTGCTGGCACTGGCCCGTTACTGGAAACGGCCGCACGCCGATGCGTTGGAAGCGGGCAGCGAGCGTTGGGCCGCCGGTGGCGCATTGCTGTTCGTGGCCAGCGATTCATTGCTGGCGTGGGATCGCTTCGGCGGTGGCCTGCCGCTGGCCAGCCTGCTGGTGTTGTCCACCTATTACGCCGCGCAGTACGCCATCGCCCGCTCGGTGAGATAGCAGAAAAGGGGACGGAGGGGATTAAGTCGCTTTGGCCATCGTCGCGCCACTTGCGACCTAATCCCCTCCGTCCCCTTTTTCTACTGCAGGTTGCCCTTGGCGTCGTAGCGCAGGCGCACGGTCTGGCGGTCGCCGGCTACTTCATCCGGCAACCACACCAGCTTGCCGCCCTTGCGGATGACAACATACACATGGCCGACGTCGGCGGGCGTACGCATCAGTGCATTGCGCTGTTGCTGCAGGGCCTGCGTCACCCGTGGCACGGCATCGAAATCGATGTTGGCCAGTGCGGTGCTGCTGCGGCGCAGGGTGATGGTCGGCGCGAACTGCTGCGGGTTCACCGCATCGCCCTTGCGCCACTGCCCGCGTTGGTAGTGGTAAGCATCCACGTGGCCCGGCTGCTGTGGATCGACCAGGTCGATGTCGATGCGGCCGTCGTCATGGAAGTGGATGCTGTGGAAGACGACCAGGCGTTCGCCGACCAGTCCGGGCATCGCTTCCAGCGCCTGCCGTGCAGCGAGCAGGCGCTCGGCGTCGAGCAGCAGGTTCGGCCGCGCGCGCGCGGGGACCTGCATCGGTTCGGGTACCGCCCGTGGCGTGGCGATGGCCGTGGTGCGCAACGGTTGTTCCCAGGGGTATTGCTGCGCTGCATCCGCAGGCGTGGTCGATGCAGCGCTACGCAGGGTCGCGTTGACGGTCTGCAATGCGCCGCCCGCCGTGGCGACACCGGCCAGGGTCAGCACCACGCCAGCGAACACCAGCGGTGTGGACACGGGCCGCTTCACGCGTGCTCCATGCGCACGCTGCGGCGATCATCCGGGTCGTACAGGATGTCGACCTGCCCACGTGGAATGTTGGCCAGGTCGAGCAGCGCAACGAAGCGGCGCACGCTGGCCTGCTGCACGTTGCCCTCGCGGTCGAGATATTCCAGCTGGAACTCCACCTGCGGTTGTTCGTTGACGTAGGTGCCGGTCTGGCGCACATCGAGCACCCGCGCTTCGGCACCGATGCCGCGGTACTTGAGGGCTTCAGCGCGCGCGTCGATCTGCAGTGTGCCGGCCAGCAGTCGCGCCAGCAGGCGCAGGGCGATCAGGTAGCTGCACAGCACCAGCGGGCAGATCAGCAGTGGATGACCGAAACCCAGGAACGTCCAACCCATGCCATCGCTTTGCAGCCGATAGGCCATGGCGTACGCAGCAGCGACCCCGACGATGCCGACCAGACCGCCGATCGCGCGGCGCCACAGGCTGGCGCGGTCCAGTTCCGGTTGCGCGCCTTCCAGCATCAGGTTGGGCGAGGGGCCCGGCGTGCGGCTGAGCAGCACATCCACCTGTCTGCCCACGGCAAAACGCTGCAGTTGTGGCTTGCTGTCGACCACGACCAGCGTTTCGGTGATCGGCGTGCCGGACAGATTGTCGAAGGCCAGTTGCAGCCGCCACTGCGCGAAGCCGCGCACCTGCACGCCGGTCTGTTCGGCCTGTTCGATGCGCGCGCTGCGTGGCTCGCCGTCGGCGAGGATGCTGCGCACGCGTTGCAAGGCACGCGGTGGCGCCAGCAGCAGGTAATGCAGGAAGGCGGACAGCAGCACCAGCCACAGCGCCAGCGACGCCGCCAGCAGGCCCAGTGCCAACCCTGGCGCGCTGCGGTCACCCACGTCCAGCGGCCAGCTGGTGCCGAAGTAGATCAGGCAGGGGAAGGGCAGCGCGAAGAACAACATGAGCGCGCCCAGGAACCAGAGGTAGGCTTTCATGACTCGC
>NZ_QAIJ01000125.1:0-4697 GCF_003060985.1 Stenotrophomonas sp. HMWF023 | reverse complement strand
CCGTGGAACAGGCGGCGTAGGGTACTACGCTCAGCGGAATTGCAGGGTCAGCAGGAAGTAGCGCCCCAGGGGATCGTCCAGCCCGGGCATCTGCCCGCCGCTGCCGACAAGGTAGTTCACCGGCCGCGTATCGAGCAGGTTGTGCACGTCCAGCGCGGCAATCACCCGCGGGCTCAGCCGGCGCGCCAGATGCAGGTTCCAGCGCAGCTGCGCAGGGTTCATGCAGCGGCGCTGGTCATGCTGCTGCTGCGTGCAGGCTTCACCGGCCAGCCATGCGCGGGTGCGGCCGACGCGGTTGCCACGCACGGCGATGTCCCAGGATGGATTCTGCCACTGCACGTTGAGAATGCCCGCATTCGCCGGCGTGGCATGCCCGCGCAGGTCCGCCGATTCGCCATGGCTGCGATCACGTCGCAGTTCCTGCTGTTTCAATGCATCCAGCGAGAACAGCCATTGCCCATTGCGGCCGGCATCCACCCGGTACTCGCCACGCAGCACCCAGTTGCGCGAGGTGGTGTGGCCGATGTTATCGAATGACAGGCGAAGATCACGCAGGCGGCCTTGCTCATCCAGCTGCCAGGTACCGGGATTCCACCGTGCATCCCGGGGTTGCAGGGCGAGGATCTCGTTGCGCAGTTCGACGATGTTGTGGGTAAGTGACAGCGAGAACGCATCATTCGGAGTCCAGCTGGCGGCCAGCGAGTGGCTGCGCGAGGTCTCGGCTTTCAGCGCATCGTTCTCCACCACCTCCACTTCCACCTCGCAGCCACCACCGCGCAGCGGGCGCGCGCACGGCGGCAGGGAAGCCGAGGCGGGCAGGGGATACAGGCCGAAGTAGCCCGGCGGTCGCCGCCGCTCGAAGATGCTGGGTGCGCGGTAGCCGCGGCCACTGGCCAGCAGGAACGACCAGTGCGGGCTCGGGCTCCAGCGCAGGCCGGCACGCGGCGAGAACGCAGTGTCACCGCCATCGCGGTCCAGCCGCGCGGCCACGTCCAGACGCAGCGTCGGCGCCAATGGCAGGCCCAATTCTGCGTAAGCAGCGTTGCTCTGCCGCGACAACCGCCGCTGTTCCATCGGCAGGCCCAGCGCCAGCTCGCCCTTGCCCAGCAGCGGATCAGGCAACGAGGTCCAACGCTCGCGGCGCAGGTCGATGCCGGTAGCCAGTTGTGCCGCACCGCCCGGCAGTGTCATCAGGGTGCGCTGCATGCCCCACCAGCCCTGCCACTGCTCGGTACGTCCGCGGTTGTGGATGGCCGGGAACAGCTCCTCTGCCAGCCCCGGCGGCAGGGTGGAAAAGCCGGGCAGGAAATCCAGCGTTCGTGCGGCTTCCAGCAGGCGTTTGCTGCGCACGGCGCCTTCGGTGCGAAGGTCCACCTGGCTGCGCTGCGCGCTGAGACCGGCATCCCAGCTGCGGCCGGCGCGCTCACGGCCCATGCCAAAACTGATGTCGCCTTCGGTGGCATGCACGCGCGGGCGTACTTCGCCGCCTTCCTGCAGGACCACGTTGAAGGTCGCGACACGGCTGAAATTGAGGGAGACGGCGGTCGGGCCCAGTTCAAAACGCTGGCGGTTGTGGCTGGCGCGCGCTTCCACATAGGCGTAGCGTCCGTCACCGCGTTCGTGGCGATAGCGCAGGTAGCCGGACAGCGTTTCCGATGCCGGCTGCAGCGAACGCGGACGTGCGCTGTCGAACCAGCAGCCGTCGTCTTCGCGCTGCAACGGCGGATCGCACTGCGTAGCGGCATAGTAATCGCCGTTGGCCATGAACAGTCCGATCGGGTACAGCGAGGTTTCCGCATGCCAGTCGCGCTGGTCACCGGCTACATGCTGGAGGCGATGCAGGTCGATGCCGGCAAACCAGCGGTCGCCACCTTCGCGCACGCCACCGGTGGCTGCCTGCACACGGTACTGATCGCCATCGCCACGGCTGCTGACCCCCGATTGCAGGGTGGCCTCCGGCCCCTCGGTCTGGTCGCGCAGGATGATGTTGACCACGCCGGACATCGCATCGGCGCCGTAGATGGCCGAAGCACCGCCACGCACCAGTTCGATGCGCTCGACGAAGCTGAGCGGAATGCCACCCAGATCGGTCAGCCCGCCTTCTTCCAGCGAGACCATCGGATAGCGCGGCAGGCGTCGGCCATTGACCAGGAACAGGGTCGCGCGTGGGCCCATGCCGTCCAGGCTGGTGGTGGCTGCTGCGCCGACCGGCAGGTACAGCGAATCACCACTGCGCGAGGTGCTCAGTGGCGGATGGCCGTTCATGCCGGGCAGGTGGCGCAACAGGTCGAACAGCGTGCCGTAGCCGCTGCGCAGGATGTCTTCGCGGTCGATCACCGTTACCGGCAGCGTGGTCTGCACGGAGGTGCGCGGCAACCGGCTGCCGGTGACATGGATCGGAGCCAGTTCCACCTGCACCGGCTTCGGTGGTGCTGGCGGCGGTGGCCGCCGTACCGGCTGCGCGACCACATCGGGTGGCGCAGCATGCCGGCGCACCACGAATCCGCCGCTGGGCGTCTGCAGGATGTTCACCGGCATGCCGGCGACGAGCTGCTTCAGTGCGGCGGCCGGCGCCAGCGAGCCGGCGACGCCGCTGGTGCGCAGGTCTGCCAGTTCACGTGCGTCGAACACCAGGGCAATGCCACTCTGGCGTGCCCATTGCTGCAAGGCCGGCGGCAGGGCGCCAGGAGCGATCCGGTAATCGATCTGGGTGACTGCCTCGGCGGCGCCTGTCGTGGCCGCCACACCGGGCACCAGCACAACGCACAGCAGGGCCTGCAGCAGGCCCCAGCGCAGCATGTCCCAGCGAAGCACACCCGGCGCCGGCATCGGCCGCCGCCTAGTAGGTGCGGCGCAGTTCCAGCGCGCCATCCGAGCGCGGCTGGCCAGCAATGGACCACCCCAGTTCCAGGGCGGAAAGCAGTTCGTGCGCGTCGCCAGCACGGAAGGTGCCGCTGACCGCGAGGTCGGCGATGTCCGGGTCGGCGACCACCAGTGGCGTGCTGCCATAGCGGTTCATGCGTTCGACCACGGTGGCCAGGGGCGTGCCGTCAAACACCAGCTTGCCCTGAGGCCAGGCCTCGGCGGCGGCGGTCGAGGACAGCTGCGGGCCCGGTTGGATCTTCCCGGAGGCCAGGACCTGCAGCTGCTGGCCCGGCGATAGCGTGTGCTGCGCGCTGCCACTGGTGACTTCCACCACACCTTCCAGCAGCGCGACCTCGACCCGGCCGTCAGCCAGGCGCTCAACCTGGAAGGTGGTGCCGATATCGCGGATCGAACTGCCACCAGCCTGTACCCGCAGCGAGCGCGATGACGGTTCGACCTGCAGCTGGATGCGGCCGTGCTCCAGCGCCAGTTCGCGCTTGCGCCAGCCGAAGCGTGCGGTGAGCGTGGTGCCGGCATCGAGCATGGCGATGCTGCCATCGGCCAGCGTGCGCTGCTGCGGCAGCAGGCTGGCGTTGGCATAGGTCAGGGGCGTGGGATTGCCATCGGTGTACAGCATCCAGCCCAGGCCAACGGCGAGGCAGACGCCTGCAGCGGCGGCGACACTCGGCAGCCAACGCCGCTGCGGCCTGCGCGCTGTGCGTGCAGCCGCTGTGCGCAGCCACGGGTCGCCGGCCAGGCCGGCACTGCGCTGGTGCAGCTTCTCGGCCTGCACCCATGCGCTGACGTGCGCGGGATCCTCGGCCAGCCAGTCCTCGAAGGATTGACGCTCTTCGGGGCTGCAGTCGGGGGCTTCCAGCCGGGCTACCCAGGCGCTTGCATGCTCAAAAAGCAACGTGTCATCCCTGTTGTCGTTGCGGATCATTCGGCATCTCCATCATTGTGGAGAGGATCGGGGCCCAGCTCCTTGCGCAGGCCCTGCAATGCGCGGGCAATGTGTTTTTCCACGGTCTTGGCGGTGATGCCGCAATGCCGGGCGATCTGTGTATAGCTCATCCCGGCGATGCGGTTGAGCAGATACACCTCGCGGGCACGTTCGGGAAGCTTGAACAGTGCCTGGCGCAGCAGGACGAGCATCTGCCCGGATTCTGCCTGACGCAGCGGGTCAGGAGAAGCACTGGCGGCTTCTTCGTTGCCGTCGCGTTCGGTCAGCGACAGGTGGTTGCGCGATTGCGGCGAGCGCCCGCGGTCTGCCAGGCGGTTGCGGGCGATGCGGTACAGCAGCAGCCGCAGTTCCTCGGTGTCGTGTGCGCGGTAGCGGATCAGGCGCTCCATGCAGTCCTGGGCGATGTCCTCGGCATCCTCGGGACCGACACCGCGCGCGCGCAGGAAAGCGCACAGCGGCGCGCGTTCCTCACGTACGAAGGCAATGAAGACGTCCGGAATCCCAGGCAGTTCCGGCGCAGCACGGAGCAAAGGGGAGGGCACGGACAGGGGAGGGCCTCGGACGACAATGACGGACGCGTCATCGAGTTTTACGCGACGGTGACCAGATGGGGAAGCCCACGTTTCCCCCGTATTTCCATTGTGAATGCATTCATGTTTTTTCTCGCCTCCGACTGGGGGCGTTCGCCCTGCTGCTGCGTTCTGCTTTCGACCCGCGTGGTGCGGGCGGAGAGAGAGAACGCAATGAAGCATTCGAAGTTGAGCATCGCCCTGGCAGGCCTGGTGGGTATCGCGACCCTGGGCCAGATGGATGACGTCATGGCAATGAATTATCACGTGCAGGGCGATCGCGTCGTGCTCAGTGGCGG
>NZ_QAIJ01000124.1:53605-57679 GCF_003060985.1 Stenotrophomonas sp. HMWF023 | reverse complement strand
CAACCGGACCCACCCCGCCTCCCCCACAGGAAGCCAGCTTCTGTTGTTGCTTCGGCCGTTGCCGTTGCTGTTGCCTCTGCGGGTGCAGGGCGCAGCCCTGCCGATAACCCCCTTCTGCGACGGTTCGTCGCACGGCGCTCCCGGGGGGCACCTCTACACTAGCGCGGTGATCCGTGCCTTCCGCCTGCATCGAACCCTGCTCCAGCTCGCCTTCATCGCGACGCTGCTGATGGTGCTCGCACCGCTGGTCAGCCGCGCGCTGCAGGCGCAGCCGATGGATCGTGCGGGCATGGCAGGCATGGACCGTACGGCCATGGGCCACGACATGCGCGACATGGCCATGGCCGGTCACGGTCACCACGCGGCTGCGCCCGCTGTGCCCAGCCCGCCCGCCGATCCGCACGCCATGCATGGCGAGGCCTGCGAGTACTGCGTGCTGGCCATGCGCCTGCTGCCGTGGCTGGCAGTGCTGGTGCTGCTGCTGCCCCTGCTGTGGCGGCCGAAGCTGGTGTTCCCATGGTCACAGCTGCGACTGCCGCTGCTGCATTGGCCGGCACACGCCGCGCGTGGTCCGCCGCTGATCTCCACCGTCCGCTGATTTCCCTATCGAATCCGTCGCACGATGCCTGCAAGGGCGTCGTGCGCGCGTGCGTACCTTGGAGCTGTTCCTATGAAAATGACTTTCCCCGGCGCGGGCGCCCGTGCGCGCCTGCCGTTTGCCCTTGGCGTTGCCTTGGCCGCGCCCTTCGCCCATGCCGCGCCCGCTGAAGAAGCGCGGACGCTGGATACGCTGGTGGTCACCGCCGCCGCACCGTCCTCACCCTTGCACTGGGTGACCGATCCGCGCCTGCCGCGGCAGCCGGTGCCGGCCAGCGATGGCGCCGATTACCTGAAGACCGTTCCCGGCTTTTCCGCCATCCGCAATGGCGGCACCAACGGCGACCCGGTGCTGCGTGGCATGTTCGGTTCGCGGCTGAACATCCTCAGCAACGATGGCAATCTGATTGGTGCGTGCCCCTCGCGCATGGACAATCCGTTGTCGTACATCTCGCCGGAGAGCTTTGACCGGCTGACCATCATCAAGGGCCCGCAGAGCGTGCGCTGGGGTGCGGGTGCGTCTGCGGGCACGGTGCGCTTCGAGCGGGATACCCCACGTTTCGACGAGCCGGGGCTGCGTGCCGACGCCAGCGCGCTGGTCGGTTCGCGCAACCGCAACGACCAGGTGTTGGACCTGACGTTGGGCAATCCGACGGGTTATGTGCGTGCCAGCGGCAATCGCTCCGAAGCCGATGACTACAAGGACGGCAACGGTGATGTGGTTCCGTCGAAATGGCGCAAGTGGAATGGCGACGTAGCCGTTGGCTGGACGCCTGATGCCGATACCCTGCTTGAAGTGTCCGCCGGTGCCGGCGACGCGATCGCGCGCTACGCCGGGCGCGGCATGGACGGTGCCGCGTTCGAGCGCACCAGCTACGCCGCGCGCTTCGAGAAGCGCAACCTGCCCGGGGCGTGGGACACGCTGCAGGCCAACGTGTACTACAACGAAGCCGACCACGTGATGGACAACTACACGCTGCGCGAACCGAACCCGCACAGCATGATGCCGATGCCGATGGCGTCGAACGTGGATCGCCGCACGCAGGGTGGCCGCATCAGCTCCGAATGGCGCTGGCAGGACGTGCAGCTGGTGGCCGGTGTGGATGGCGAGGACAGCCGTCACCGCGGCCGCATGGGCATGGGCCGCAACACTTACAAGCAAGCGGACTGGAACACCGACGCCAACTTCCGCCGCTACGGTGCGTTCACCGAATTGACGCTCGGCACCGACACCGACCAGCGCTGGATCGGCGGCCTGCGCATCGATCGCGCCAGCGTGCGCGATGAGCGTGTCGACATCGGCGGCATGATGATGGCCATGCCCAATCCCACCGCCGGCCAGCGCCGCAGGGAATGGCTGGGCAGTGGCTTCCTGCGCTACGAACAGGATCTCGCCGACGGCCTGACCTGGTATGCCGGCCTTGGCCACAGCCAGCGCATGCCTGACTACTGGGAACTGTTCTCGCCCGATCATGGGCCGGCAGGTGCGGTCAACGCGTTCGCTGGCATCCAGCCCGAACGCACCACCCAGCTCGATGTTGGCCTGCAATACAAAGGCCCGCGCGTGCAGGCCTGGGTCTCCGCCTATGCGGGGCAGATCCAGGACTACATCCTGTTCACCTATCGCGGCAGCGGCATGATGGGCATGAGCCAGGCCGACAACGTGCAGGCACGCATCGCCGGTGCCGAGGCCGGGCTGCAGCTGCAGTTGAATGAGCAGTGGAAGCTGGGTGGCACCCTGGCCTATGCCTGGGGCGAGAACCGCGACCAGCATCGCCCGTTGCCGCAGATGCCGCCGCTGGAAGCGCGCCTGAGTGCTGACTGGGAAGGCCAGCGCTGGAGTGCCGGCGCGCTGGTGCGCGCGGTCACCCATCAGCATCGGGTCGCGGACGGGCAGGGCAACGTGGTGGCACAGGACCTCGGGCCGAGCAGCGGCTTTGCCACGCTGGCGCTCAATGCGGCCTATCGTTTCAGTCCGCAGCTGCAGCTCAGCGCCGGCGTCGACAACCTGTTCGACCGCGCCTACAGCGAGCATCTGAACCTGGCCGGTAGCGCCGATTTCGGCTTCCCGGCCGATCCGGTGCGCATCAACGAGCCCGGCCGCAGCCTGTGGATGAAGGTGAACTACCGGTATTGATCCGCCGGGCATGGCCCGGCGCTACCCATGCGCCGGGCAAAGAAGGTCTGTGTCCAAAGAAAATGGGGTCGGATCCCCGCCAGGTTCCGACCCCGCCCGGCGCCCTCGGCCGGGCCTCCCGACTCTACGACGGCATCGCCCGTTGTGGCGCGCCGGGATACATCCCGACATACACCGACACCGTGCTGCGGACCCTTGCATGGAATGGGCGCACAGCGCTATCGCAGTACCCGTTCCACGCCGGTAAACGCTTGGCACATACCGCTTTTGCGGGGCCTTGCCTACACTCGGCGGCCGTGGATCGCTCAGGATTGTTCATGTTGGCTCGTATCGCTTCGACCCTGGCCCTTGGCCTCAGCCTGGCCGTGCTGGCCGGGTGCGCAGGCAAACAGGAGGCCGCCGCGCGTCGGCAGGGCGAAGCCGTGCCGGTCACCGCGCAGGTCGTGCAGGCGATGCAGTGGAACGACACGCTGCAGGCGCTGGGTACGGCCAAGGCGCGCGAGTCGATCAGCGTGACCGCCAAGGTGAGCGAGATCGTCGAGCGGGTGCATTTCGAAAGTGGCCAGCAGGTCGCTGCCGGCGCGCCCCTGGTGACCCTGCGCGGTCAGGCCCAGAAAGCCGCATTGGTGCAGGCGCAGGCGACCTTCCGCGAAGCCGACCAGTTGTACAAGCGCCAGCGCGAACTGGCGGCACAGCGGTTGGTGTCCAGCGCGACGCTGGACACGCAGAAGTCGATCCGCGATGCCGCCGAAGCACGCGTGGCGCAGATGCAGTCGGACATCGGTGATCGTCGTGTGCGCGCGCCGTTCGCCGGTGTCCTCGGCATCCGCCAGATCAGCCCGGGCACGCTGCTGACGCCGACCACGGTGATCGCCACCCTCGACGACGTCGAGCGCATGCACATCGATTTCCAGGTGCCGGAAGTGGAGCTGGCCGCGCTGACCATCGGCGACAAGGTGCAGGCAACCAGCGTAGCCTGGCCGGGCCGCACCTTCGAAGGCGAGGTCAGCACCATCGATGCACGCATCGACCCGGCTACCCGTGCGGTGACCGTACGTGCCGACTTCGCCAACGGCGACCACGCACTGCGTCCGGGCATGCTGCTCGACGTGCGCCTGTTCCATCCCGATCGACCCGCACTGGTCGTGCCGGAAATCGCGGTGGTGCAGGTCGGTCGCGACAGCTTCATGTACCGCATCAAGGCCGATGACACCGTCGAACGCGTGGACGTGGTCACCGGCGCACGCCGCGCTGGCGTGGTCGAGATCAAGCAGGGCCTGCAGGCAGGCCAGCGCATCGTGGTGGACGGCACCGGCAAGCTGCGTGCAGGCCTGAAGGTG
>NZ_QAIJ01000124.1:41797-53564 GCF_003060985.1 Stenotrophomonas sp. HMWF023 | reverse complement strand
CCCGCCAGTGGCGCGCAGCCGGCGACGGTTGAAGCACCGGTCGCTGCCGAGGGTCACGGCGGATGAAGCTGTCCGACATCTCCATCCAGCGGCCGGTGTTTGCCGTGGTGATGAGCCTGCTGTTGCTGGTGCTGGGCGTGATGTCCTTCACCCGCTTGACCCTGCGCGAACTGCCGGCCATCGACCCGCCGATCGTTTCGGTGTCGGTGGACTACACCGGTGCTTCCGCAGCGGTGATCGAGAGCCGGATCACCCAGGTGCTGGAAGACGCGCTGGCCGGCATCGAAGGCATCGATACGATCAACGCACGCAGCACCAACGGCCGTTCGCAGGTCAGCATCGAATTCACCTCCAACCGTGACATCGAAGCGGCGGCCAACGATGTGCGCGATGCGGTCAGCCGCGTGGCCGACCGCATGCCCGAGGAGGCGCGGCCACCGGAGATCGCCAAGGTCGAGAGCGATGCCGATCCGATCATCTGGTTCAACATGGTGTCCTCGACCATGGACACGCTGGAACTGAGCGACTACGCCGACCGCTACGTGGTCGACCGCTTTTCCAGCCTCGATGGCGTGGCCCAGGTCCGCATCGGTGGCCGCCAGCGCTATGCGATGCGCATCTGGCTGGACCGCGACCAGCTGGCCGCACGTGGGCTGACCACCGGCGATGTGGAAACTGCGTTGCGCAACGAGAACGTGGAACTGCCTGCTGGCCGCATCGAATCCACCGACCGCGATTTCACCCTGCGCGTGGAGCGCAACTACATCAAGCCCGAAGACTTCGCGACCATCCCGCTGGGCAAGGGTAGTGATGGCTACGTGGTGCGCATGGGCGATGTGGCGAAGATCGAGCTGGCCTCGGCCGAGCGTCGCGCCTACTACCGCAGCAACGGCGAGCCCGGCATCGGCCTGGGCATCGTCAAGACCTCCACTGCCAATTCGCTGGATGTTGCGCGCACTGCGCGCGCCGAGGCTGAACGTGTTGCGCTGACCCTGCCCAAGGGCACGCAGATCTTCGTTGCCTTCGACAACACCACTTTCATCGAGGCTGCCGTCGACCGCGTGTACGCCACCCTGGTGGAGGCGATGATCCTGGTGCTGGCGGTGATCTGGCTGTTCCTCGGCAGCTTCCGCGCGGCGTTGATTCCGGCGGTGACGGTGCCGGTATGCCTGGTGGCGGCGTTCATCGCGCTGTACGCGTTCGACTTCTCGATCAACCTGCTGACCCTGCTGGCGCTGGTGCTGTGCATCGGCCTGGTGGTGGATGACGCGATCGTGGTGGTGGAGAACGTGCAGCGCCGCATCGACCTGGGCGAGCCGCCGCTGGTGGCATCCAAGCGCGGCACTGCGCAGGTCGCCTTCGCGGTGATCGCCACCACCGCCGTGCTGGTGGCGGTATTCCTGCCGGTCGGCTTCCTGGAAGGCAATACCGGGCGCCTGTTCCGCGAACTGGCGGTGGCCCTGGCCGCCGCTGTCGCGCTGTCGGCGTTCGTCGCGCTGACGCTGACCCCGATGATGGCCTCCAAGCTGCTCAAGCCGCATACCGGGCAGGCACCGCGCGGGCTGCACGGCTTCATCAACCGCAATCTGGAACGCCTGGCCGGCGCCTACGGCCGCGTGCTCGATCATCATGTTGATCGCACGTGGATCTACCTGCTGGTGATGGCCGCTGCGTTGGCGGCCAGCTGGCTGCTGATCAAAGTGCTGCCTTCGGAACTGGCCCCGGCCGAAGACCGTGGTTCGTTCCAGATCATGATCGACGGCCCGGAAGGCGCCGGCTACGACTACACCGTGCAGCAGGTGCAGCAGGTCGAAGCGCTGCTGGCACCGCATGTGGGCGCGGACAAGCCGATCGTGCGCGCCAACCCGCGCGTGCCCGGCGGCTTCGGCGCCAGCGAGGAAATGCACACTGGCCGCGTCAGCGTGTTCCTGCAGCCGTGGCGTCAGCGCAGCGAAGGCACGCCGGAAGTCGCCAACGAACTGCAGAAGGAACTGGACACCATCCGTGGCGTGCGTGTGCGTACCCAGGTCGGTGGTGGCCTGGTGCGCAGTGGTGGGCAGCCGTTCCAGATCGTGTTGGGTGGCCCGGAATACGCCGAGATCGCGCAGTGGCGCGACCGCATCCTGCTGCGCATGGCCGACAACCCCGGCCTGGTCGGCCCGGACTCGGACTACAAGGAAACCCGTCCGCAGATGCGGGTGAACATCGACCGCCAGCGTGCGGCCGACCTCGGCGTGCCGGTCACCGCGATCGGTTCGGCACTGGAAACGATGATGGGCTCGCGCCGCGTCACCACCTTCGTCGACAACGGCGAGGAGTACGACGTGCTGGTCCAGGCCGGCCGTGATGGCCGCGCCAGCCCCGCCGATCTGGCCGCGATCCGCGTGCGTGCCACCTCCGGCGAGCTGGTGCCATTGTCCAACCTGGTCACGCTGAGCGAAGTGGCCGAAGCGGGCACCTTGAACCGCTTCAACCGCCTGCGCTCGATCACCATCAGCGCCGGCCTCGCACCTGGCTACCCGCTGGGCGAGGCCATCGCCTGGGCGCAGCAGGTAACCCGCGAAGAGCTGCCGCAGTACGCGCAGGTGAACTGGAAGGGCGAATCGCGCGAGTACCAGAGCGCGGGCGGCGCGGTGCTGCTGACCTTCGCCATGGCCCTGCTGGTGGTGTACCTGGTGCTGGCCGCACAGTTCGAGAGCTTCATCCACCCGCTGACGATCATGCTGACCGTGCCGCTGGGCGTGCTTGGTGCGCTGGTCGGGTTGTGGCTGAGTGGGGGTACGGTGAACCTGTTCAGCCAGATCGGCATCGTCATGCTGGTCGGCCTGGCGGCCAAGAACGGCATCCTGATCGTCGAATTCGCCAACCAGCTGCGCGACGACGGGCGAACCGTGCGCGAAGCAATCATCGAATCGGCGATGGTGCGCCTGCGTCCAATCCTGATGACCTCGATCGCCACCGTGGTCGGCGCGATTCCGCTGGTGGTGGCCGGTGGCCCGGGTTCGGCCAGCCGTGGCACCATCGGCATCGTGATCATCTTCGGCGTCACCCTGTCCACCTTCCTGTCGCTGTTCGTGGTGCCGGCGTTCTACGCGCGGCTGGCCCCGTATACCCGCTCGCCAGAGGCGGTGAAGCGCGAGCTGGAGAAGCAGGAGGCCGACTCGCCGTCGGTCGGTGGTCATGCCTGAGCCGGCGCGCATTCTGCACGGCGAAGGCTTCCTCCTGCGCCCCTGGCGCAGCGATGACCTGGAGTCGCTGCTGCGCCACGCCAACGACGCGGACGTCTCGCGTGGGCTGCGTGACCGCTTTCCGTATCCGTACACCCGCGAGGATGGCGAAGCCTTCCTGGGCGGGCGCGTACTGGCCCCCGGCACCCTGAACCTGGCCATCGAGATCGACGGGCAGGCCTGCGGCAGCGTGGGTGCCCAGCAAGGCGTGGCCGAGCGCGGGCATACCGCTGAACTGGGTTACTGGCTCGGCCAGGCCCATTGGGGGCGGGGCCTGATGACCGGTGTGGTCGGTCTGTTCGCGCCCTGGGTGATGGACGAGCTTGGCCTGTTCAGGCTGCAGGCCACGGTGGTCGACTTCAACCTGGGCTCGGCCCGGGTGCTGGAAAAGAACGGTTTCCAGGAAGAGGGCGTGGAGCGCTGCGCCGTCTACAAGCGCGGCGTCCTGCATGACCTGCGCCGCTTCGCCCGGGTGCGGACCGCACTGCCCTGAACAAGCGGGCTGGCCGCTGTAGAGCCGAGCCCATGCTCGGCTTGGGCCCCTGACGGCAGCCGAGCATGGGCTCGGCTCTACAAAACAGCGCTATCGCAGCGACCTTCGATCAGGGAGAATCGACCGGTCCCTTCCAGCCGACGGGACGTCCTCACAACCCGCCGACTGGAGAGAGCGCGCGTGGAAGCTACCGTACATTTCATCAACAGCATCATCTGGAGCAAGGCGCTGATCTTCATGTGCCTGGCCGCCGGCCTGTTCTTCAGCCTGCGCACCCGCTTCATGCAGATCCGTGGTTTCGTCGAGATGTGCCGCCTGACCGTGTCCGGTGAGAAATCCGACGCCGGCGTGTCCTCGTTCCAGGCCCTGGCCATGTCGATGGCCGGCCGCATGGGCATCGGCAACATCGCCGGCGTGGCCACCGCCATCGCCTTCGGCGGCCCCGGCGCGATCTTCTGGATGTGGGTGATGGGCTTCCTCGGCGCATCCACCTCCTACGTGGAATGCACCCTGGCGCAGATCTACAAGACCAAGGATGCCGAAGGCCGCTACCGCGGTGGCCCGGCCTACTACATCGAAAAGGCGATGGGCCTGAAGTGGTATGCCATGGCCTTCGCCATCGCCACGATCATCGCCGCCGGCTTCCTGATGCCGGGTGTGCAGGCCAACGCGATCGCCGACAGCATCATCAATGCCTGCCGTGGCACCGCGCTGTGCGGTCCGCTCGATGGCCAGTCCTTCGGCATGGAATCGGTGCAGGCGCTGAAGCTGGGCATCGGCATCGTCGTCGCCCTGCTGCTGGGCGTGGTGATCTTCGGTGGCGTCAAGCGCATCGCCAACTTCGCCGAAGTGGTGGTGCCGTTCATGGCGGCCGGCTTCATCCTGATGGCCATCGTCATCATGATCATCAACTACGACCGCGTGCCGGAAATGTTCGGCATCATCTTCAAGAGCGCCTTCGGTACCCACGCCGCGTTCGGCGCGATGATGGGCCTGGCGGTGGAGTGGGGCATCAAGCGCGGCATCTACGCCAACGAGGCCGGCCAGGGCTCGGGTCCGCACGCTGCAGCGGCTTCGGAGGTCTCGCACCCGGCCAAGCAGGGTTACGTGCAGGCCTTCGCCATCTACTTCGACACCATGATGGTGTGCACCGCCACCGCCTTCCTGATCCTGGCCAGCGGCACCTACAACGTGTATTCGCCGGTGGCCGGCGCCGAGCCGATCTTCCAGGGCCTGGCCGGCATTCCCGAAGGTGCGGGCTACGCGCAGGCGGGTGTGGAAGCGGTGCTGCCGGGCTGGGGTTCGGCCTTCGTGTCGGTGGCGATCTTCTTCTTCGCCTTCACCACGATCATGGCCTATTACTACATGGCCGAAACCAACCTGACCTACGTCAACCACAACAGGAAGCGCCCGTTCACCGTGCTGCTGCTGCGCCTGGGCATCATCGGCATGGTGGTGTTCGGCGCCTTCCACAACGCCACCCTGGCCTGGGCGCTGGGTGATATCGGCGTGGGCCTGATGGCCTGGCTGAACATCATCGCCATCCTCATCGTGCAGAAGCCGGCCATGCTGGCCCTGCGCGATTACGAACGACAGAAGAAGCTCGGCCTCGATCCGATCTTCGACCCCGATGCCCTGGGCATCAAGAACGCCGATTTCTGGCGTCAACGCAAGCTGGAGTTGTCCCGTAGTGAATGATCCCTGGAAGAATGCCCGCCGCCCGTCGTCGCGACCGCCGCGGGCCACCCCGCTGCCACCGCGTGAGGGCGGCACCCCGCCATCGCCGGGGCGTGGCAACGACGAGCTGCGCCTGTATGGCTGGAACGCGGTGCAGGCCCTGTTCGCCAAGCGTCCGCAGGCACTGCGCAAGCTGTACCTGGTGGAGTCGCTGATTCCGCGCATGCAGCCGGTGCTGAAGTGGTGCGTGGCCAACCGCGTGGGCTACCGCGTGGTGGAAGAGGGCGACCTCAACAAGCTTGCCGCCACCACCCACCACGAAGGCCTGGTGGCCGACGTGCTGCGCGCGCCGGTGCTTCCGCTGGCGCAGTGGCTGGCCGAACTGGACGAGGGCCCGGCGCTGGCACTGTGGCTGGATGGCGTCGGCAATCCGCACAACTTCGGTGCGATCCTGCGCTCTGCCGCGCACTTCGGTGCCAAGGCGCTGCTGCTGCCTGCCAGCAGCACGCTGGCACTGTCCGGCGCGGCCGCACGCGTGGCCGAGGGCGGTGCAGAGTCGGTGCCGCTGGTGCAGTTGCCTGAAGACGCAGAAGCGATGGCGCAGCTGCGCGCGGCCGGTTTCGGCCTGGCCGCGACCCTGGTCGAGGGTGGCGATGACGTGTTCCGCGCGTCGTTGCCGGCCCGCTTGGTCTACGTGATGGGCGCGGAAAGTGAAGGCATGGATCGCGGCCTGGCCAGCCAGTGTGACCAGCAGCTGTCGATTCCCGGCAGTGGCGCGGTTGAAAGCCTGAATGTCGCTTCCGCCACGGCCGTGCTGCTGGCGCAGTGGGTCAGCCAGCGCGGCTGATGGGCGGGTTTGCGGGCGCCGGGTAACGCCGGTGCCCGCGGATCGGAGTAGATCCACGTCGTGCGGGATTTCCTCGTGCCGGGAAGGTGCCTCCTGCGTTGCACTACGCAAGGCGTGCACGGTTCACCGGTAGCGCCGGGCAACGCCCGGCGGATTTCCTGACAGTGCGATGCGCAAAGCATGCATGACGAATTGAAAGTTTCCTTATTGGTGTGCCGTTCCCGGCGACGCAGGGTGGAAGTCCATCCAACGTCGTACAGGAGTGGTCCCCATGCATCATCCTCCTCGCAGTACGGTGCGTGTCTGCCTGGTACTGGCATTCAGTGCGCTTGCCGCCGTTTCCGCGCAGGCCAACGAGCGCACGCTCGACGGCGTCAACTTCACCGGCCCGCTGATCACCCCCAATCCCGCCGGTATGCCGGCAGGTCGCTGGTACGTCGAACCCTATCTGGTGCGGGTCGACAGTTCCTCGTCCTTCGATAACAACGGCGACCGCCAGCGCAGCAACGAGCGCAGTGGCGCGTGGGCGATGGTGGTGCCCATCGCCTACGGGTTCAGCGAGCGCGTGACCGCCCAGGTCAACCTCAGTGCCTCGCGTGCAGAATCAGGCAACGCGCGCAGCAGTGGTTTCCGCGCCGGCGACACCACCGCACGCCTGCAGTACCTGCTGCAGCCTTCCAGTGCCGATGGCACCACGCCGGCGGTGTCAGTTGCACTGGTGCAGCGCTTCAGCACCGGCAGTCACGACCGGATCACCGGCAACCCGCTCGACGCCCAGGGTGACGGCACGCAGCGCACCGTGGCCGCGCTGGCGGTACAGCAGGTGGTATGGCTGGCGAACGATCGCCCGCTGCGCTGGCGCGCGCAGCTCAGTGCCGGGCCATCGCCCTCACGCACTGCGATTTCCGGCGGCAGCGTGTATGGCACCGATGACGGCTTCCAGGGACATATCGCGCGCGGTTCGGTGCTGGGCCTTTCGGTGGGCGTCGAGTACAGCTTCAACGAACGCTGGGTGGGCGTCATGGAAATGGCCGCCAGCCGTGAAAGCGGCCAGCGGCTGACCGGCTTCGCACCGGATGCCGCCGGCGCGCTCCAGCGCATCGTTGAGGCCCGTCCTGCCAGCCGCAACCTGACCTTCGCGCCGGCGATCGAGTACCACTTCAGTCCGTCGCTGGGGGTGATTGCCGGCGTCGAATTCACCGTTGCCGGTCGCAATACCGGCCGCACCGTCAGTCCCCAGGTCGCCCTGGGCATGTTCTTCTGATGGGGGCCCTGCGATGAATGTCGAATCGATCGTCAATGCCGTTCTTGCCGTTGTCTGGAGCCCGTACCTGGTGGTGCTGTGCCTGGCGACGGGTCTGTACTTCAGCGTGCGTACCCGCTTCATCCAGCTGCGCGCGCTGCCGGACATGCTGCGCCTGATGTTCCGCCACGAACGCTCCGATGCCGGTGTCTCGCCGTTCCAGGCGTTGTCATTGTCGCTGTCCAGCCGGGTGGGCGTAGGCAACATCGCCGGTGTCGCCATGGCCATTGCCTTCGGCGGTCCCGGCGCGATCTTCTGGATGTGGGTGGTCGCCTTCCTCGGTGCCTCAAGCGCGTTCATCGAGTCCACCCTGGCGCAGATCTACAAGGATCGCGATGCCAAGGGGCAGTACCGCGGTGGTCCGGCGTACTACATCGAAAAGGGGTTGGGCCAGCGCTGGTACGCCGTGCTGTTCGCGTTGGTCACGGTGCTGGCGGGGGCGATGCTGGCGGGCACGCAGTCCAACGCCATCACCAGTGCGGTGAATGAAGCGTGGGATGTTCCGGTAGTGGTCACCACCGGTGTGCTGCTGGTGGTGTTGGCGGCGATCCTGCTCGGCGGCGTGCGTCGCATCGCGCGCGTCGCCGAATGGGTGGTGCCGGTGATGGCCGTGGCCTATCTGCTGGTCACTGCGGTGGTGATGGTCCTCAATGTCGAGAAAGTGCCTGAGGTCATCGCCCTGGTGCTGCGCAGCGCGTTCGGTGTCGATGCTGCATTCGGCGCGATGATCGGCACCGCGATCCAATGGGGGGTGCGTCGTGGCGTGCTGTCCAACGAAGCGGGCATGGGCAGCGGCGCGCATCCTGCCGCCGCAGCGGAAGTGTCGCACCCGGTGAAGCAGGGGCTGGTGCAGTCGTTCTCGGTGTACATCGACACCATGGTCGTGTGCAGCGCGACGGCCTTCCTGATTCTCTCCACCGGGCTCTACAACGTCTACGACCCGGCGGTGAACGGTGTGCCCGATGAGGCACGACTGCTGCTGGGCAACCTTCCTGGCGTGGAAGCGGGGCCGCGCTTCGTGCAGTACGCGGTGGAGTCTGCCTTGCCCGGCTTTGGCAAGTCATTCGTCGCGCTGGCGATCCTGCCTTTCGCCTTCACCACCATCCTCGCCCTGTACTACATGGCCGAGACCAACGTCAGTTACCTCTGCCGCGATCGTCCCCGACAGTGGGTGATGGGCGCCTTCCAGCTGCTGTTCCTGGCTGCTACGGGCTACTCGGCGATGAAGAGTGCGACAGTCGCGTGGGCGTTGGGCGATATCGGCGTAGGCATGATGAGCTGGCTGAACATCATCGCCATCCTGCTGCTGCAGAGGCCCGCGCTGGCAGCACTGCGCGATTACGAAAACCACCGGCGCCACGGGCGTGATCCGTTGTTCAATCCGAAGCTGCTGGGGGTTCGCAATACCAGCGTGTGGGCAGAGTAAGTGCCCAGGCAGGTAGCGCCGGGATGGCCCGGCGCTACCTGGTCAAGCGTTGATCCACGTCATGCGTGGATGCGGCTTCACTCGTTCGGCGGCGTGGTGGCCTTCGCTTCACTGCCGAAACTGCCATCGGCTTCGGCGGCCAGATACGCAAACACGGTGTAGGCCGCCACGTTCTGCGCCAGCGCCTTCGGGTCGATCTTGTCGAGCGTGTCGTCGGCGGTATGGTGCAGGTGGAAGTAGTCCGAGCCATCCTGCGCCAGCCACGCCCACGCACCGCCCTTGGCGGCCAGCGGACCGACATCCGGCCCTGGACCACCCTTGTCGGCGGCGTACTCGATGCCGAGCGGCTTCATCACTTCGGCGATCTGCTTGGTGGCCTCGCGCGAGCCCTCCGGGTTCGGCGAACCGGTGTTGAAGGCGTAGATGCGACCAGCACCGAAATCGCTCTCGGCGGCCAGCTGGTGCAGGGCCACGTCCTTGGCATGTGCCTCGGCGTAGGCCTTGCCGCCATACAGACCCTGTTCTTCATTGGCGAAGGCGACCACGCGGATGGTGCGCTTCGGTGCCTGCTTCAGCTGGCCGATCAGATGGCCGGCGGCCATGGTGATGCCCACGCCCGCGCCGTCATCGACCGCGCCGGTGCCCAGGTCCCATGAATCCAGATGGCCGCCGATGACGACCACTTCCTTCGGCAGCGTGCGCCCGGTGATCTCACCGATCACGTTGTACGAGGTCGCGGTGCCATCCCAACCGCAGTCCAGCGCCACCTTCACCGTGGTCGCGCCACGGGCGAGCAGGCGTGCCAGCTGGTCGGCGTCGGGCACCGACAGCGCCGCCGACGGTACCGGCGTCAGGCCGTCATCGAAGCGGGTGATGCCGGTGTGCGGTACGCGGTGCGAATCGGTACCAGCCGAACGCATCAGGAAGCCGACCGCGCCCTTGCGGATGGCCTCGGACGGGCCCTTGCTGCGGATCGCGCCGCCGCGGCCATAGTCGCGGCCATCGCGGAACGGCAGCATCTGGTAATCGACGAAGGCGATCTTGCCCTTCAGCGACCCGGCCGGTGCGGCCTGCAGCGCGGCCAGATCGGCGAAGCGCACCACCTCGGCTTCCACCGTGCCGCCCGGGCTGCCACCCAGCGCAGTGATCTGCAGCGGCTGCGGGTTCCTGCCGGTCACGGCGGCGTGTTCACTGCGGCGCTCCCACTTCGGGAATGTCACCGGTTCCTTCCACACCTTGTCAAAGCCCAGTGCCTTGAACTTGGCTTCGGCCCAGGCCACGGCCCGGGCGTCGGCTTCGCTGCCGGCGATGCGCGGGCCGATCTCGGTGGTCAGCGATTCGACCACCTTCCAGCCGGTGTCATCGGCCAGCGCCTGGTCGCGCAGCTGCGCGGCAGTGGCCAGCGAGGCCGGCGGCAGGGTGGTGGCATGCGGCGCCGCGAAGGCCGGCGCGGCCAGCAGGGCGAGGGAGGATGCGATGGCAAGGACGCGGCGACGCATGGACAGCTCCGGGAAGGGTGTAAGCCTTGGAGCTTAACAGTCGTTCAGCGCCGCGCATGGGCGGGAGGTCATGGCCGCTGCGGATGCTGTTTTCCGCCAGATGCAGCAAAGCGAAAGCCCCGCCGGAGCGGGGCTTTCGCACGCTCCCATGGCGCCCGAGGGCGCCGCTGGCAATTACTTGGCTGCGGTATCCAGCTTCATGATGTAGCTGGCCACGCCGTTGCCGGCGTTGTTGATGTAGTCGTTCAGAAACTGCTTGTCGAGCGACAGCAGAGGCGAACCCTTCAGCGAATCGTAGGTGGCATCGACCGTCAGTAGCCCGAAGCGCTTGGCCAGCGCAGTCACCGCTTCATGGCGTGCCTTTGGCGAATCGCCGGCCTTCTGCAGATCGGTGGCGATCTGGTACTCGGCACTCTTGGCTTCCAGCGCCTCGTTCAGCACGCCGGCCATCGCGAACAGTGACTCGCGCGTCAGCGTCGGATCGAGGCCGCGCGCTTTCATCTGCGCTTCGATCGGCTGCGCGGCCGCCAGCAGCAGGTCGGCGTGGCTGTAGCCGTCCAGCGGTGCGGCTACGCCATTGGGCAGTGCCATCCCGGGCTTGTAGGGCAGGTAATGGCCCTTGCCATCGGTGACAGAGACATCGCGCGCCTGCGCGGTGCCGGCCACGCACATGCAGGCAGACAGCAGCAGGGGGATGGCGAGTGCGCGCATGCGCGGGGTGGGGGTGTTCAAGCGGTGCCTCCTGGCATCCACCGCAAAGGGCGGTGGTTTCGCGCTTTCAGCGCGGTGCGAGGGCACTGCGCGGGCGCAGGAGGATAACAGCAACACCGCATGGGCAGCGTCGCAGACACGCAGATGGAAAGGGCGCCCGCAGGCGCCCGTTCCGTTACTTCTTCAGGTTGTCGCGGATCTCGCGCAGCAGCAGAACTTCCTCGGCCGGTGCAGCCGGTGCGGCTTCCTGCTTGCGCGACAGGCGATTGATCACCTTGATCACCAGGAAAATGGCGAAGGCCACGATCACGAACTGGATCAGCGTGTTGATGAAATCACCGTAGCCGATCACCACGGCCGGGATTTCCTTGCCATCGGCACCGATGCTGGCCGGCGACAGCGTCCACCCAAGCTGCGAGAAATCGACCTTGCCGATCAGCATGCCCAGCGGCGGCATGATGATCTTCTCCACCAGCGCGGTGACGATCTTGCCGAAGGCCGCGCCGATGACCACGCCGACGGCGAGGTCGATGACGTTGCCGCGCATCGCGAATTCCTTGAACTCGGTGAGCATTCCCATTGTT
>NZ_QAIJ01000124.1:29136-41787 GCF_003060985.1 Stenotrophomonas sp. HMWF023 | reverse complement strand
TGGCGTACTTCGCCGTTGATCTCCAGCGACAGGTTGAGCGCAGCCAGGTCACCGACTTCACCGGCATGCACGATCTCGCTGATCGGCGCGGAGGCATCGAAGCCCTTGGCCGAATCCCACGGGTGGCCCTTTTCCTTGGCGGCGGCCTGCAGGTCGCGGCGGGTCAGGTCCAGGCCCACGGCATAGCCATAGACCAGTGCCTCGGCATCGCCCACGGCCAGCTCGCCGGCGGGCGCGTCACGGCCGATCGCCACCACCAGTTCCACTTCGTGGTGCAGGTTGCGGGTGGCAGGCGGGTAGGGGATCACATCATCGTGGCCGACCACGATGGCGTCGGCCGGCTTGGTGAAGAACATCGGGCGGCCGCGATCGTCTGCTGCAGGCACGGCAGCACCCATCTCACGCGCATGGTCGGCGAAGTTGCGGCCGACGCAGTAGATGCGGTGCACGGGAAAACTGCCGCCACCCACGACCGGTACACGCGGCGTGGCTGCAGCAGGGATCACATCGGAGACATCGGACATGCGGGCATCCAGGAAGGGAGTGCCCGCAGTCTAGAACGCAGCAAGGCCCGCCGTCAGCGGGCAGCGTCGATCAGCGCGAGGCCGGCAGTGCCGACTTGCGCACTACGTGGTACTCGCCCTCGACCACGTTCGGGTCGGCCGGGCGGCTCGGGCCGGGCTTGCGCGAAGCCAGCAGCTTCCACGCCAGGCCCACCAGGATCATGGCCGCACCGACGAATACGCCGATGAACACCATCGCGGCCAGGATCGCCAGGCCGAGCAGGCCCACGGCAACGCGCACCAGCGGATGGCGCGGCTTGCGCGGGGCAAACAGGGTGCGGAACTGGTTGAAGGCGAAATCGCGATTGAACATGGTGGCTCGATAGGCTGGAAATCAGCGAGCCATGAGTATCGGCAGCTGCCACTGTCATTGAGTGAAAAACTCGTTAAATATAGCCTTGGCTTATTACGGATCAATGACTTGTGTTCATGTCGCAGCTAGTCACATGACCAGGCATGCGACAATGCGCGATTCCGTCCGAGCCTTCGCCATGACTGCCGCTGTCGCCCTGATCACCCTTGATGCCATTGCCGATGGCGCGTTTGCCGAGGTTGAAGCGGTGGTCGATGGCGATGCCGAGTCGCTGCTGCTGTACCGCGACGGTGAACAGGTGCGCGCGTTCCTGAACATCTGCCCGCACGCGGGCCGCCGCCTGGACTGGGCACCCGGCCAGTTCCTGAAGAGCCGCGAAGGCCACCTGGTCTGCGCCGCCCACGGCGCCTCGTTCGCGCTGGACAGCGGCGACTGCATCGCCGGCCCCTGCAAGGGCGACCGCCTGCGTGCAGTGCCGGTGGACGTGCGCGACGGGCAGGTCTACCTGGCCTGATGCATCGGTGTGCGGACCAACGGTCCGCACCCACCAAGCCAACAGTCCGCACCCAACAGATCAACAGTTATCCAGAGATTCATCCACGCATGGCGTGGATTTACCGCAGATTGCAGCGATCTGTCGAAGGCGGGGTGGGGCCGGTTGCGGGGGCGTGAGCGCCATGGATGGCGCGACCGAGCTTACATGGATGTACTTGCAGCGCCCCCCGCAACCGGGCCCACCCCGCCATCCCACGGAATGCAGGCTGTTGTTGTTGTCGTTGCCTCTGCGGGTGCAGGGCGCAGCCCTGCAGAGAAGACCGCTCAGAACATCAGGTTGATCATCACCACCACCACGCAGGTGTAGATCAGCGACAGCGGGCCGCCAACCCGCCACATCTCGCGCGGAGTGTAGTTGGCCGGGCCGGTGATCATCGAAATCACCGGGTTCGACGCCGTCATCAGGTTGTTGGACGCCGACAGCGCCACGATCAGCGCAAACGCGGTCGGGTTGCCTCCTGCCGCCAGCGCCAGGTTCACCGCGATCGGCACCATCACGATGGTCGCCCCCACATGGCTGATCACCAGCGAAAACACCGTGGTCAGCAGCGCCAGCGCCAGTTCCAGCACCCAGACCGGAATGCCGGTGGGCAGCTTGTCGATGGTATGGCCGGCCACCCACGCCGCGGCGCCGCTGGAATCCATCGCCCAGCCGAGCGGAATCAGCCCGGCCATCATGAACACCGTCTTCCAGTTGATCGAGGCATAGGCCTCGTCCATGCGCAGCACACCGGTCAACAGCATGCCGGCCACGCCGGTCATCAGCGTCAGCGCCACCGGCAGCTTGCTGGTCAGCGCGATCAGGATGGTCAGGGCGAAGATCGCCATGGCGATCTTGAACTTGTGCGGGCGCTGCTCGCCGGTGGGGTAGTCGGTAACCACCACGAAGTCGCGGCTCTTGGCGGCCTGCGCCAGGTCGGTCCAGATGCTGTGGAAGACCAGCATGTCGCCGGCGCGCAGCTGCACATCGCGCACATCTTCGCGGATCACCTGCTTGTCGCGGTTGATCGCCAGCAGGCTGATACCGCGTTCCTTGCGCAGGCGCAGGTCGGCCGCGCTCTTGCCGATCACGTTCGACGTCGGCGGCACCACCGCTTCGGAAATGCCGGCGCGGCTGGGATTGAACAGGTCGCCCAGGTGTTTCAGGCGCGAGGACATGCGCAGGAACTGGTTCTGCGCGAAATCGTGGATCTGTTCGCGCGGGCCCATCGCCCCCAGCACGCTGCCCACCCAGATGCGCATTTCCGCTGGCGGCGCCAAGCGGGTGTCGTTGCCGGTCTTCAGCGCCAGCAGCAGCGGTGAATCGTGCAGGTTCTCCGCTTCGCCCAAGGTCATGCCGACCAGCGGACTCTCGGCGGTGACCACCAGCTCGAACACATCGCCTTCGATGCCGTAGGTCTTGGCGAAGTAGCTCTCGGTGCGGGCCGGCGTGGTGCCGTCGTTGACCAGGCTTTCCTCTTCCACCAGCTTGCGGTCGCCGTAGTAGCGGAAATACAGCAGCGAGGCGATCAGCAGGGCGATGCCGATCGGCAGCGGCGCGAACATGCGCAGCGGCTCGATGGTGGCCAGGCCGGAGGGCAGGTTGTTGTTGGCCGAGGCCAGCAGATCGTTCAGCAGGATCAGCGGCGAGTTGCCGACCATGGTCAGCGCGCCGCCCATCACGATCGCCGCCGAGATCGGCAGCAGCAGGCGCTGCATGGTCAGCCCGGTGCGCGCGGCCAGGCGCGAGGCGACCGGCAGGTACAGCGCCATCACCGATGGGTTCTGCATGAAGGACGAGTTCAGGCCGGCGATGGCCGTGGTCATCATCAGCAGCCGCTGCTCGACACCATGCCCGCGCCGCAGCAGCCAGGCCGCGAGGCGGTTCAGCGCACCGGTGCGGTCCAGGCCCGCGCCGAGGATGGTGGTGGCGATGATGCTCATCACCGCGTTGCCGGAAAAACCGCCGAAGATCTCCTCCGGCGCGATCAGGCCGGTCACGCCCAGCACCACCAGCACCACCAACGCGACCACGTCGGCGCGGATGCGCTCGAACAGGAACATCGCCATTGTGAAGCCGACCAGCCCGAGTACGAGCTTCATGTCAGTGGTCAGCGTCAGCGCGGTATCCATGTGGGGCGCGGCGTCCTCAGGCGTTCATCAGGTGCGGTCGTACAACAGGTCCCAGACACCATGGCCGAGCTTCTGGCCGCGGGTCTCGAAGTGGGTCTGCGGGCGCCAGTCCGGACGCGGCACGCTGCCACGCGGGCCGGCACGATTGACCAGGCCGGGGGTGGCATCCAGCACGTCCCACATCTGCTCGGCGTAATCTTCCCAGTCGGTGGCGCAGTGCAGACGGCCACCGGAGCGCAGTTTGCGCACCAGCAGCTCGGCAAAGCCCGGCTGGATCAGGCGACGCTTGTTGTGGCGCTTCTTGTGCCACGGGTCGGGGAAATAGATGCGCACTTCGTCCAGCGCGCCATCGGCGATTTCCTTTTCCAGCACTTCCACCGCGTCGTGGTGGTACAGGCGCACGTGGTCGGCGTTGTCGTCGGCCAGCGCGTTCAGCAGGCGGCCGACGCCGGGCGCGTGCACTTCCAGGCCGATGTAGTCGCGGCTCGGGTCGTGCTGTGCGGCAAAGCGCAGCGCGGCGCCGTTGCCGAAGCCGATTTCCAGCACCTTGCGCGCATCGCGGTCGAAGGTGGCATCCAGATCACGCGGTTCACCGCTGAAATCCAGGCCGAAACGCGGCCAGCGCTCGTCGAACGCGCGCTGCTGGGCCGGGGTGAAACGACCCTGGCGCAGCACGAAGCTGCGCACTTCACGGCGGCCTTCGTTGACCGTGAACGGCTTGGGCGGCGCCTTCGAACCGGCGCTGTCGAATGGATTGGTCATCAGCCGATCAACCCATCGATCGGCGAGGACGCACTGGCGTAGCGCTTGCGCGGAATGCGGCCGGCCAGGAACGCCTCGCGGCCTGCTTCAACGGCCTTGCGCATCGCGCTGGCCATCAGCACCGGATGGCGCGCACCGGCGATGGCGGTGTTCATCAGCACGCCGTCGCAGCCCAGCTCCATCGCGATCGCCGCGTCCGAAGCAGTGCCCACGCCGGCGTCGACGATGATCGGCACCTTGGCGTCTTCGATGATCTGCAGCAGGTTGTACTTGTTCTGGATGCCCAGGCCCGAGCCGATGGGCGCGGCCAGCGGCATCACCGCAGCGCAGCCGATCTCTTCCAGGCGCTTGGCCAGGATCGGGTCGTCGGAGGTATAGACCATCACCTCGAAACCGTCCTTGACCAGCTGTTCTGCGGCCTTGAGGGTCTGCACCACATCCGGGTACAGCGACTTCTGGTCGCCCAGCACTTCCAGCTTGGTCAGGTTGTGGCCGTCCAGCAGTTCGCGGGCCAGGCGGCAGGTGCGCACGGCATCCTCAGCGGTGTAGCAGCCGGCGGTGTTGGGCAGGATGGTGTAACGGTCCGGCGGCAGCACGTCGAGCAGGTTCGGTTCGCCCGGGTTCTGCCCGATGTTGGTGCGGCGGATGGCCACGGTGACGATCCGGGCGCCTGCGGCCTCGGTGGCCAGGCGGGTTTCTTCCAGATCCTTGAACTTGCCGGTGCCGGTGAGCAGCCGCGAGCTGTAGGTCTTGCCGGCGATCACCAGCGAATCGGGGGAGACATGAGCGTTCATGGCGCGATTATCGCTTATCCGCCTGAAGATGGGGTCGTCGTGTCGACCCCGCCGGAGACGTCAGCGCGGGTAGCGCCGGGCCATGCCCGGCGAGCGCAGGGCACGGGCCTTGCTTCAACCACCGCCAAGCGCATGCACGATCTCAACCACATCACCCTCGGCCAGCACATGCTCGGCATGACGGCTGCGGCTGACGATCTCGCCGTTGACCTCCACCGCCACCCGGCGTTGCAGCAGCTGCTCGGCCGCGAGCAGGTCCAGGAGGGTCGCCGAAGCGGGCAGGGTGCGGGGTTCGCCATTGAGCTGGATGTTCATGCGGCCATTGTCGCTGATCGCCGGTTCGCATCGGAACCGTTGCAAGTTGCGCGCTACGCCCGCACCGGCAAAGCCCACCAGGCCTGGCTCGGGCGACAATCCATGCGGCGGCGCAGCGTGAGCAATTGGCGGCGCAGTGAAACCATTCACCGTGCGCCGGCGTACGTGCGTCGGAACCTCAACGATATCCCCACAGGAGTTTTTACATGCTGCTCAGCAAACGCCCGATCCGCTCCCTCATGGCGGCCGCGATCGCGCTGGCCGCGCTGCCGGCCATGGCAGGCGAATCCCCCTACAGCCACGCGGTCTTCTTCGGCGACAGCCTGACCGACGCCGGCTACTTCCGTCCGCTGCTGCCGGCCGACGTGCGCCCGGTCACTGGCCAGTTCACCACCAACCCGGGCTGGGTGTGGTCGCAGCAGGTGGCCAACTACTACGGCCTCAATGGCGCTGCCAACGGCAACGGCCAGAACGGCGACAACTACGCTGTCGGCGGTGCCCGTGTCGGCGTCGACGTGGCCAGTGCCCTGGGCACCATCCCATCGTTGAAGAGCCAGACGGCCCGCTACCTGGCCGCCAACGGCGGCAAGGCTGACGCCAATGCCCTGTACACGGTCTGGGGCGGTGCCAACGACCTGTTCGCCGCAGCGCGTGCACCGGCCCAGGCGCAGGCCATCATCGGCGCGGCCGTCACCGACCAGGTGGCCCTGGTGGGCGCCCTCAAGCAGGCCGGTGCCGAGTACGTGCTCGTCCCCAACCTGCCCGACGTCGGCATTGCCCCGCAGTTCCGTTCGCTGGGCCCGGCCGGCGCCGCGCAGGCCACCGCGCTGGCGGCCGGCTACAACAAGGCCCTGTATGGCGGCCTGAAGCAGGCCGGCATCGAGTTCATCCCGCTCGACACCTTCACCGTGCTGCGTGAAGTGGCGGCCAACCCGGGCATGTACGGTTTCCGCAACGTCACCGACACCGGTTGCAGGATCAACCCCGCCGATACCACCACCAGCATCCTCACCTGCAACCCGACCAGCTACGTCAGCCCGGATGCGGCCACCGCCTACCTGTTCGCCGACGGCGTGCACCCGACCACCGCCGGCCATGCGCTGCTGGGCCAGTACGCGGTGTCGATCCTCGAAGGTCCGCGCCTGCAGCAGGTGCTGAGCCATTCGGCACAGACCATCGGCCGCTCGCGTGCCGACCAGGTCAGCCTGCACCAGGCGGGTCGCCCGGCTGACGGTCTGTCGTGGTGGGGCGGCGTGCGCGGCGACATGCAGCGCTACGACCACGCCGATCTGTACGACGGTCTGGCCCCGGCCGGCCTGTTCGGTATCGACTGGGCACGTGACGGCATGGTCTTCGGCGGCTTCGCCGGCTTTGGCCGTCTGAATGCCGACTTCGGCAACAGCCGTGGCGACTTCACCCAGAAGGACACGACCGCAGGTCTGTTCGCTGGCTGGTACGGCGACCGCATCTGGGTCAATGGCCAGGTCAGCTACACCTGGTTGTCCTATGACGTGAACCGCAAGGTCCAGCTCGGCCCGGCAACCCGTGAGCACAGCGGCTCGCCGGACGGCAGCAATCTGACCGCCGCCCTGAACGCCGGTTACGAGTTCGGCACCGAAGGCGGCTTCCGCCACGGCCCGATCGCCTCGGTGATCTGGCAGCAGGTCAAGATCGACGGTTACACCGAAAGCGCCGATGCCGGCACCCTCGCCACCGCGCTGGGTTACGGCAAGCAGGATGTCGATTCCACCGTGGGCCGTATCGGTTGGCAGGCCCGCTTCGACGGCGGCACCGTCAAGCCGTACGTGCAGGTGACCTACGACCACGAGTTCGAAGACACCGAGCAGGCCAGCGCCTGGGTGCAGAGCCTGCCGGACGTGGGCATGTACCGCGTGCCGGGCATGGACTTCGACAAGAACTATGCGACCGCCATCCTGGGCGCGCGCATGGAACTGTTCGGCCTGCAGAGCAACATCGGCCTGAGCGCCACCACTCTGCAGAAGCGTGCGCAGGACGCGACGCTGTTTGCCAGCTTCAGCGGCAGCTTCTGATGCGCACGACGGCAGGCCTGCGGGCCTGCCGTCTACTCAAGGGGCAGGCTGCAAGGGCCTGCCCGTTGCGTTTGAACACGTGCCCCGCATAGACTTGTCGGACAACGCGGGCGTAGCTCAATGGTAGAGCTGTAGCTTCCCAAGCTACTGACGAGGGTTCGATTCCCTTCGCCCGCTCCATGCCTCCCAAAGGTCCGCGGCTTTTCCAGCCGCTCCGCGATATCCGGACCGCTCCGCAATTCAATGCGTTGAAGTGGCTTTGGAACGTCTTTTCTTCTGCACGTGGATCCCGGTCGTGGTGACCGGTGAATGCCCCAGCCGGGCCGGCACCTCGCGAATGTCGATTGCCAAACAGGCCCTGTCTGCGCCGTCATGGCGTGGAGATCGCGAAACTGGAAATCCCCTTCGCTCCCCCTTCGGCCTTCCGGTTCTTGTCGAGCCGATAGTTCAGTTGTTGCTTGGTTTGGAGATGCTAAAAGATCGTTAGCTAGAGGTTTTCATCATCCGTTGTCCGGAGCGCGAATGATCGCTGCACTTTTGCCACTCAGGCGATGCCTTGATTTTTCAGGGCGATCCAACCGGACAGAATTCTGGTCGTTCTTTCTGCTTGCTGCTCTCGTCGCGGCGCTCAGCTATAGCTTGGACAATGCCGGATACTGGCTGATCGGTACCGATCTACACAGCTGGGAACTGTCCTCGCGTCTCGGGGATGCGGGACGGGTGGTAGCGTTGGTTGCACTCATGCTTTTCCCTCTGCCAATGCTCGCGCTGACCGTCCGAAGACTGCACGACATTGATGAGTCTGGATGGTTCGTTGTGATTGCGTTGGTTCCTTTAGGGGTGTTCGTTCTGTTTCCGGTGATGCTTCTCCCCGGCAGCGAGGAAGAGAATAGATTTGGTTGACCACCATGGACCCTGCCGCTTCGATTGGGCGGGTTGGGATTGGATTCCCATCGCACCTTCCATGCTGACAGCCCGGATGGGATGACCCTGAGGCCGCCCGTGGGCGGCCTTCTCCGTGCTCAGTCCTCGTTCTGCACGTATTCCAGCTCTTCCCGCAACGCATTGAGGTTGAGCATCAGCAGCTTCGAGGCCAGGCGGATGTCGCGACGGTCATAGCGCGCCTGCGATTCGTGGTCGCGGGCAACCAGGCCGGCGCCTGGCATCAGGTGCAGGCGCTGCGCGCGGCGGACCAGGCAATCCAGCCCGAACACACGTGACAGCATGCGGCCGAGGATCACCCGTCCGGCCTGGCCCAGGTTGTCGGTGTCGATGCAATCGAGCTGCCGCACCTGCGCTGCCGCGTGGCGGGTGTGGGGGCTCTCGCGCAGTACCTCGCCCAGGCCCGACAGGCCACCGATGTGCATCTCGCGCAGCGCGATGTCGGCCAGATGCTGGCAGAGAAGGTCGTTGGTGCCGTCGAACAGGGTATAGACCCGGGCATCCAGCAGGGCGTTGGCTGCGATGTTGTCCGCGCCGGTGCGATAGCCCTCGCCACCGCACAGCTGCTGGTAGTCGATAGCCGATTCCAGCATCAGTTCCGATGACAGCACCTTGGTCGCCAGCGATGCGAACATGCTGCCAGCGATGTCGTGGCGGTAGTCTTCTTCCAGTAGCAGGTGATGGTAGAGCGCGTTGCAGATCACGTAGTGGTTGCGTATGCGCGACACCTTGTAGCGCACATAGTCGATGTCGTACAGGCAACCCTTGCCGATCTGCCGCCCCTTGGTCTGCGCCAGTGCCTCGCGGTACAGCCTGCGCAGGAAGCCGCTGGACATCGCCGCCTTGCTGAAGCGGGAGGCGCACAGAATCTCGGCGGTATCGCCCAGGCCGCTGCGACGCTTGTCCAGCCGCCGCTGCGCCGGCACCAGAATGTCGATGTCGTTGAGGCCATACCCCAGGTTCTTCAGGCCCAGGCTGTCGTATACCTCGGTGGTCACGAAGCCACCTTCCGAACGTCGATGGACGAAGTAGCCGAATTCCTTGCCGGCGTACTGCCGCGCGCATACGATCCACCAGTCGGCCTGCGCGCTGAATGCCTGCCAGTGTTTGCTGCCACGCACGTGATAACCGGCATCGGTTTCCTCGTAGGTGGTCTTCATCCGCGCCAGGCTCGAACCGAATTCCGGCTCGGTGAAGGCGATGCCGCCGATCACCGGATTTTCCTGGAAGTCGTCGAAGACTTCTTCCTGCAGTGCCGGTGATCCGGACAGTGCCACATTGCGCAGGAACAGCACGGTGACGATCATCGTGTACATGCCCAAGGGCAGGTTGTACTCGGAAACGATCTCGATCACCTCGCACATCTCGCGATGGCTGTGCCGGCCCGCGTGCGTAGCCGGAATCGCCGGCAGGCAGATGCCCTGGTCCATCAGTTCGGTCCAGCGCTCCTTCGGCAGTGGCTGTTGCGGCAGCACGCGGCTGTCGAACGCCGGCAGCGCATCCTGGATCTGCCGGAGGAAGGTCTCGGTATCGCGGTGTGTCCTGGTCAGCATGGTTCCCTCATTGCCAATGACTGTGCGTACGCTTCGGTGAAGAAGATCGACAGTGCGTGGCGGCGTGCGCTGTCGATCTCCCGTGTGGTGTTGGCGGCGTAGTCGAAGTGCACCATCACGCAGCGGCCGCTGGCGACCAGCTGCCCGTATTGCAGCGCGCTCTGCACGATCGACAGCGACGATCGGCCGATCGCATCGATACGGGTCTCGATCTCAACGTCGTGGCTGGCCCGGATCTGCTTGAGAAAGTCGATCTCGTAGCGGCGCAGGATCAGGCTCAGGTCGCGCATGTTCTCGCTCTGGCTGAACTGCAGGAAGATCGGCAGCCGCCCGTGCTCGAACCACACCGGCAGCGCGGTGTTGGTCACGTGGCCGAGTACGTCGACTTCTGAAAAGCGGGGCGAGATGGAAGTGCGCATGGATGGCCTCGAAGGGGGAAGGAATGTGGGCGCTAGTCCGCGTACCGCGGAGCGCGTGCCGCCCACGGCAGCAGGACAGCGGCCAGATGCAGCGCGGCGCTGAGCCAGAGCGCGCCATCAAGGCCGATGCGATCGGCGATCGCGCCGGCGGCGACCGGACCGATCGCCTGACCTGCAGCGAAGGCCAGATTGAACAGCGCCATCGCGCGACCGATGCGTGCTGCGGGCAGGTTCTGCCGGACCAGCACCGCGATCGCAGCCGCGGCGATGAACGCACTGGATCCGAACACGGCCGCTGAAACGAAAAGGCTGGCGGTGCCGCCCAGCAGCGGCGCCAGCGTACCCAGCAGCGAAATCGCGCAGCACAGCGACAGCGTGTAGGCACCGGGCCACTGTCCGAGTGCGCGACGCCACAGCAGGCCCGAACCGAGGATGGCGACGCCCAGCACGCTCCACACCGCCACACCCGACTGCCAGGACAGGCCGTGTTCGCGCAACCAGGCGAAGATGAAAGTGAGGTAGATGATGTAGCCGCCGGCCCAGCAGAAGTACGCGGCCAGGCAGACGCCGAGGTGCCGTAGTGGCAGTGGTCCGCTGCGATCTTCCTCGGCCGTGGCTGCCGCTTCCTGCACCTGGCCGGCCAGCCGCAATGGCCACAGCGAGGCGAGCAGTCCCACCGCACCCAGTGCCAGCCACGCCTGCGGCCATGCCGAAGGGCCACGCAGTGCCAGCAGCGGCGCCACTGCCAGTCCGGCCGCGACGATGCCGATGCCTGCACCACCAAAGAACAGCCCGGTGGCCGCACCGCGCCGTGCCGGTGCGTGGCGGTAATGCAGAAGCACCAGGGTACTGCCGCACGCCGACACCCAGGCCGCGCCGATACCGTTCAGCGCGCGCTGGCTGCTCAGCCATGGCAGCGCCCCGCTGGCGCCGGTTGCGGCCAGGGTGAACAGGCACAGGCCCAGCCCCACCTGGAACAGGCGGCGCGCGCTGACCCGGTGCAGCAGGGCATAGGCTGAGGCGGCCCCCAGCACATAGCCCAGTGCATTGGCGGTGTTGAGCCAGCCGGCCTGCGCGTAACTCCAGTGCAGGTCCTCGCGCATGGCCGGCAGCAGCAGCGCGTAGGCGAAGCGGCCGAGGCCGTTGGCCACCGCCATCGACAGGCACAGGGCGAAGGCGGGCCACAGCGAGGGCAGCGCGCTGCGCGCTGAGGCCAGGACAGTGGCATGTGGCCCTGAATGCATGTTGCTGGCGTCTCCTGATCAGTGCGTCACCCATTAGAACGGTCTTGGCCTAGACTGCGAGGTGTCCTGATTGACAAAAAAGAATCCGGAATGGACACGCCCGAATTCGTCATCGCCGTCCTCGACGGCACCCTTGCAGCCAGCGTCGGCGCGACCCTGGACGTGCTTGACTTCGCCAACCGCTCGGCCGAGCGGCTGGGCCGACCGGCATTGCGTTGGCGGGTTGTCGGCAGCCGCCGCCATCTGCGCCTCAGCAACGGCATGACCCTGCGCGCGGATCCGCTGTCGAGCATCGGAGACGGTGATCCTGGTGTGCTGGTGATTCCCAGCCTCGGCCTGGACGGCATGCTCGACGTCAACGGACACGAGCCCTGCGGATTGGACGCGCGCTACACAGATGGCATCGCCCTGCGTCGCCTGGCGATGGTCGATGCGCAGCAGTTGGCACGGCTCGCCCGGCAGTTCCACGAGCGCGGTGGACGTACGTGCGCCAGTTGTTCGGGCGTGCTGGTGCTGGGCGAGGCCGGGTTGCTGGACGGACGTCGCATCACCAGCCACTGGGCGTTGTCCAGCCTGCTGCGTCGTCGCTTCCCGCGCGCGCGGCTGGACCCGGCCTGCATGGTGGTCGAGGACGGACGCCTCACCACCGCCGGCGCAGCGATGGCGCAGATGGACCTGATGCTGCATCTGGTACGGCAGTACGCGGGCCGCGAAGTGGCCGAAGCGGTCATGCGTTTCCTGCTGGTCGACAGCCGCAGCACGCAGGCGCGCTACATGGCGTGGCAGGGTGCCGACCATGACGATGACACCGTGCGCCGTTTCGAATCGTTGATCGAAACCAGTCTGCCGCATCCGCTGGGCATGGAAGAGGCCGCGCAACGCCTGCATCTGACCACCCGCACGCTGGCGCGACGGGTACATCGGGTCACCGGCAGTTCGCCGCGGGTGTTGGTGCAGGCGGTGCGCATGCGCATGGCGCAGCGCCTGCTGGAGATGACCGACCTGTCCATCGATGACGTTGCCGAACG
>NZ_QAIJ01000124.1:25633-29126 GCF_003060985.1 Stenotrophomonas sp. HMWF023 | reverse complement strand
GGTCGGTTATGCCAATGCGACATCGCTGCGCAAGCTGACCCTGAAGATGACCCGGTTGACGCCGGCATTGCTGCGCAGGCAGCTCTGATGCTGCTGGCACGCACCGGTTTTCAATAATCCCTATGGCCCACCGATGGCGGCCCGCTTAGCGTCCAGACTTCTTTCAGATGGAAACATGCACGTGGAAAGCAGGGATGACGTTGTCACACGGCTGCATCGGATCTTCCTTTCGGCCGGCATCGGCTCGGCCAAGCAGGTTGAAGTGGTCAGGGCGCTGGGGCGTGCCGGCGGCCCGCGGGCGGCGCAGCTGATTGGTCAGATCTACGACGAGGCCTTCAGCGGATCGACCATCCAGATGGCCTGCGTAGCGGCGCTGGGAGAAGCCGCGCGGTGCTGCCCGGCCACGGCGGAGGGCGGGTTCTGCGACGCGCGGCGGAAGGCGTCAGGCTGAGGCACCTGCACATCATCCAGACGCAACGTCGCCACGCTATGCTGCGCGCCTGCCGACCGATCCCACTGCGATGAAGCTCGCCATCCTGTCCCGCAACACCCGGCTGTACTCCACCCGTCGGCTGGTCGAGGCCGCGCGCGCGCGCGGCCATACCGTACGCATCCTGGATCCGCTGCGCTGCTACATGCGCATCGCCGCGGACGGCTTTTCCATGCACTACAAGGGCCGGCCGATGACTGGCGTGGACGCGGTCATCCCGCGCATCGGCGCTTCGGTCACCCGCTATGGCACCGCCGTATTGCGCCAGTTCGAACTGATGGGCGCACGCACGCCCAACCCGTCCGACGCGATCCTGCGCTCGCGCGACAAGCTGCGGGCGCACCAGCTGCTGGCGGCCAAGGGCATCGACATGCCAGTCACCGTCTTTGGCGACAACCCGGATGACACCGTCGACCTGTTGTCCATGCTCGGCCCGCCGCCGCATGTGGTGAAGCTCAATGAAGGCACCCAGGGCCGCGGTGTGATCCTCACCGAGAAGGCCAGCGCTTCGCGCGGCATCGTCGAAGCCCTGCGTGGGTTGTATGCCAACTTCCTGATGCAGGAGTTCATCGGCGAGGCCAAGGGCGCCGACCTGCGCTGCTTCGTGGTCGGCGACCAGGTGGTGGCGTCGATGCAGCGCCAGGCCCCGGAAGGGGATTTCCGTTCCAACCTGCATGCCGGCGGCACTGCGGTGGCGTCCAAGGCCAGCCGGTCCGAGCAGCAGGTGGCGGTGCGTTCTGCCAAGGCACTGGGGCTGGGCGTCTGTGGCGTGGATCTGATCCGCTCCGAGCGCGGCCCGCTGGTGCTGGAGGTGAACTCCACCCCGGGCCTGGAAGGGATCGAGGCTGCCTGCGGGGTGGACGTGGCCGCGCGCATCATCGAGCATGTCGAGAAAATCAGAAAACCCTGATATTTCAGTGGTTTGAAATTTAATTCAGGCGGGGTTGGCGGGTTTAACACCGCTTTAATCGCCCCGGGCGTAGCCTTCAACGAACCGCAGCTCTGCCTCTCAGCAGGATCGGTATTGGGATACAACTTCAGGCCCAGGCGGGTGCACCGCCTGGGTCTTTTTTATGTCCGGTGCCCCCTGCCAAGGGTCCCTTGTGGGCGCGCGGGGACACTCGTAGAGTTGGGCCTTCGTTCCGAAGGATCGGGAGGTTGGCGATGTACCGCACCACGATGATCGTGCTGTTGCTGTGCCTGCCTGGCGTTGCACTGGCCAAGCCGGAAAAAGCGGCTGTGCAGATGGACCGCCAGAGTCCGGTGGCCGAGCAGGTCCGCCAGGTCGAAAAAGCCCTGCAGCAGGGCGATTACAACGAAATCTCTGCCGAGGACCGCAGTCAGGTCCAGCAGGCACTGGCGCGGATCACCCAGCGGGTGGGCGACCGCCAGACCGTCCAGGAGCTGCCGCCGCAGGTGCAGAATGACGTTTTCAACGATCAGGAGCGGGTCAACAGCATCCTGACGCGCGCCCACAACGACAGTCGCCAGATCTGCTCGTACCAGCGCACCACGGGCAGCAACATGCCCAAGAGCCGCTGCCTGACCGTCGCCCAGCGGCGCCGTATCGAAGAGAAGGGCAAGGCCCTGCTCAATGACCAGCGCACCTACAGCAATTTGAACCCGGATTCCAAGCTTTAGGGCCACCTGCACCCTGCCTGCCAGCACTTGCTGGCAGAGCGCGCATCCGCATACAGTCGGCGTTCACCTCAAACAGGGATTCGTTTGTCATGAAGCATCCAGTGATATCAGCGGTTCTGGTCTCGGCATTGGCCCTGGTTGCTGCCTCGGCAGGGGCCAAGAGTGCCGAAGAGGTATTCCTGCCGGGCAAGCCGCTGCTGCAGCAGGTTGAGCGCATCGAGATCGAGCTCAACGACGGCGAAACCTATTCCGAACTGCGCCAGGAAGAGCGCGGCAAGGTCCGTGAGACCCTGGTTCGCATCCGCGCCGCCGCCGAGCAGTATCCGACCAGGGACGCGATGCCTGAATCGGTACGAACTGAGGTCTTCAACGATCAGCAGGTCGTGAACACCGTTTTGACACAGGCGCGTGAAGATAGTCGTCTAATATGCCGACGTGAGAAGGCCATCGGTTCCAACATGTCGTCCACGCAATGCATGACCGTCGCCGAGCGTGCTCGGCAGAAGGACAAGGCACAGCGCGACATGGGCCAGGCCCAGCGCGTCGGTAAATTCGTCAATTAGAGGTGACAGTGAGAATCCTGGTAATCGAAGACAACAGCGACATTGCGGCCAATCTGGGCGACTACCTGGAGGACCGGGGCCACACCGTGGACTTCGCTGCCGACGGAGTGACCGGGTTGCATCTGGCTGTCGTGCACGAGTTCGACGCGATTGTCCTGGATCTCAACCTGCCGGGCATGGACGGTATCGAGGTCTGCCGCAAGCTTCGCAACGAAGCACGCAAGCAGACCCCGGTGCTGATGTTGACCGCGCGCGATTCGCTGGACAACAAACTGGCCGGCTTCGATTCCGGTGCTGACGACTACCTGATCAAGCCGTTCGCGCTGCAGGAAGTGGAAGTGCGTCTGAACGCCCTGTCGCGTCGCGGCAAGGGCGTGCAGACCCGCGTGCTGGAAACCGGTGATCTGGAATACAACCTGGATACGCTGGAAGTGCGCCGCCAGGGCAAGCTGCTGCAGCTCAACCCGACCGCGCTGAAGATCCTGCAGGCGTTGATGGAAGCGGCCCCGGCCGTGGTCACCCGGCAGGAACTGGAAACCCGTGTATGGGGCGAAGAACTGCCCGATTCCGATTCGCTGCGCGTGCACATCCATGGCCTGCGCGCCGTGGTGGACAAGCCCTTTGAAGTGCCGATGATCCAGACCCGCCATGGCATCGGATACCGCATCGCCACGCCGGAAGCCTGATTCTGTGGCAAGCAAGGGGGAGCGCCGGCGCACGCCTTATCGGCGGCGCCTGCGCAGCCGCATCATCGTCTCGTTCGTGTTGTTGGGCTTCTGCCTGACGACACTGTTCGCGT
>NZ_QAIJ01000124.1:0-25623 GCF_003060985.1 Stenotrophomonas sp. HMWF023 | reverse complement strand
GCTTCTACGAGCACCCGGGGCGAAACCCGGCGGTGCCGGTACAGCAGATCCGGGCATATGCATATTCGGCCGACAAGTTCGACAAGGCCCGCGAATCGTGGCCGCAATGGGCCGACCTGCAGACAGGCAACTACAACCTGAGCGGTACCGATGAGCAGGGGCAGTCATACGCCTACAAGCTTGCGGTGCGCAAATCCGACGATGCTTGGTTCTTTCTTGCCTACGACATGACCGACAGTGTTCGCGGTGGGCAGCAGCTCAACCGTGCACTGTTCCTGTCGGTGCTGGTGTTCAGCCTGCTGTCGCTGGTGCTGGGCTGGTGGTCGGCCTCCAAGGTGATGAAGCCCGTCTCGGATCTGGCCGCGCGCCTGCGTGCGTACCGCGGCGGCACCAGCGAACCCGAACCCTTGGCGCCGCGCTTTCCCGATGACGAAGTGGGGCAGCTGGCCCAGGCGCTCGATGACTATTCTTCGCGGCTGACCGAAGTGGTGCAGCGCGACCGTGAGTTCAACGCGGACGTCAGCCATGAGCTGCGCACGCCGTTGGCGGTGATCCGTGGCGCCACCGAGCTGCTGCTGACCCGCCCGGGCCTGGACGAGAAGGTGCTGCAGCGCCTGCAGCGCATCCAACGTGCCGAGCAGCAGTGCAGCGATCTGATCGGCGCACTGTTGCTGCTGTCGCGCAACGAACGCGGGCAGGGCAGCAGCAATGTGGCGCGTGTGGCCGAACAGCTGCTGGATGCGCATCGCGCGCAGCTGGGTGGCAAGCCGCTGGAACTGCATCTGGATGGCGAACGCGACCTGGTCATCGACGCCCCCGAAGCGGCGTTGTCGGTGGCGCTGGGCAACCTGATCGGCAACGCGGTGAAGTACTCGCAGGATGGCGAGGTGCGCGTACATGTGGGCGCCAACGCCGTATCGGTGACCGACAGCGGGCCGGGCCTGAGCGAGGAAGACGCCGCCAAGCTGTTCCAGCGCGGCTACCGCGGCACCCATGCTGGCCACTCGCAGGGCGGCGGTATCGGCCTGTCGATCGTCAGCCGCCTGTGCGATCTGTACGGCTGGCAGGTAAGCGTGCGCCCGGGCGGTGCCCGCGGCGTGATCGCCACGCTGACGTTCTCGCCGAAGCCGCTGTAATCCCTTCTGGCTGCCGCTTTGGTCGGCACGAATCCATCCGTCGCCAAAATCTCCCACTCGGCGCGGAATGTCGCATGCAACGCCAATGCAGCTTTCGCGAAGACGCGGCGTCTCTGGCCCAGCACGACACCTGCGTGACGCACTCCGCGCCCTGTGCGTGTCACACCGCACGGTTCCGCAGACGGTTGGCCCGCATGGCGTTTTCGCCTCATGACCGCATTGCATGCAGCTGGCGAGATGGCATGGCTGGGGTCATCGCCCTGGCCGGGATTGGCGTCCTGAATAAACCCGATAATTCAACAGCTCCTGATGCGCCCAGGCCATCATGGAAAATGCACCGCATGCTCTTGCTTCGGCGGGCGGTGCGTGGGGATTCACCAGAATCCGCTGGAGTCTTTTTCCTTGCTGTTGAGTTGTTGGGTCTCCGGTACGCCAACCCGCACCGTCCGCCACCTCGCATCTGCGGGTGGCCTTGCCGTCTGCGAGGAGCACTGCCATGTCTACACGCACCACCTACCCGAACCTGCGCCGCCTGGTCGGCGAATCCGCCGACCAGCTGCCGGCCGACATCGCCGAACGCATCGAAGACGTGCTGGCCGAACCCAGCGACCTGCTACCGGCACTGATGGCGCGCATGGATGGCCGCGACAACGCCGATGGCCAGACCCGGCAGGGCACCGGCCTCACCCCGTCGCAGGCGGTAACCCTGGCCAGCCTCAGCCGCACTCTTGCTGGCCTCAATGCGTTGATCCAGATGCTGCACGCCGCCGAAGCGGCCCGGGTGCAGGGCAGTGCAGGCCAGCAACTGCCGCCGGACGTAGTGGAAGGCCTGTTGCTGGCCGCGCGCGAACTGGCCCGCTACGCCCGCCAGCAGCTGGAGTAGATCCACGCCATGCGTGGATGCCAGTTCGCGCGGTGCAGGTGAAGTAGATCCACGCCATGCGTGGATGCCTCTTCGGGCGGAGCCGGTAGACCTGCCGGCTTACCCGGCAGCCAACCCCAGATACCGCAGGTGCAAGCGCTCCACCTGCGCCTGCAGGTCATTCGGATGGCCATCATTGACCACCACGTCATCGGCCAGCGTCAGGCGCTGCGCGCGGCTGGCCTGGGCGGCGATCATCTGGTCGGCCAGCGCCGCGTCGATGCCGTCGCGCTGCATCAGCCGGGCGTGCTGCACCGCCTCGGGCGCGTCCACCAGCAGCACCCGGTCCAGCCACGGGTAGGCCTGGCGGCCGCCCACTTCGGTCAACAGCGGGATCGCCGCCAGCGCATAGGGGCTGGCGGCCTGCTCGCACTGCTCCTGCATCAACCGGCGGATGGCCGGGTGGGTGATCGCTTCCAGCGCCGTCCGCTCGGCCGGGTCTGCAAAGATGTGGGCCCGCAGGCGGGCACGGTCCAGGCTGCCGTCGGCCAGAAGCATGTCCGCGCCGAAGCGTTCGGCAATCAGGGACAGGGCAGGGCTGCCCACCGTCACCACCGCGCGTGCGGCAAGATCGGCGTCGGCCACGACAATCCCCAGCGCCTCGAAGCGCCGGGTCACCTCACTCTTGCCCGAGGCGATGCCGCCGGTCAGGCCAACCACATACTGGCTCATGGGGACTCCCCTCAGCGCAGCCCGCTCATCACCAGATACTGGTTCAGCAGGGGCTCGCCCCACATGAAGAACAGCCAGCCGGCCAGTGCCAGGTAGGGACCGAACGGGATCGGTGTCGCCCGGTCACGGCCACGGCTGTACAGCCAGATCGAGCCGAGGAGGGCGCCCAGCACTGACGACATCAGGATGATCGGCAGGATGCCCTTCATCCCGCACCAGGCGCCCAGCGCGGCCAGCAGCTTGAAATCGCCGTGGCCCATGCCTTCCTTGCCGGTCAGCTGCTTGAACAGCCACCACACCGACCACAGCGACAGGTAGCCTAGCAGGGCGCCGAGCAGGGCCGGTTTGGCGGGCATGTACAGGTTGTCGATGCTGCCTATCAACCCCAGCCACATCAGGGGCAGGGTCAATTGATCCGGTAGCAGCTGGGTGCGCAGGTCGATGCCGGACAGGGCGATCAGGAAGCAGGTCAGCACGATCGCGCCGAAACCCTGCCAGCCAAAGCCGAACTGCCACACGCAGGCCAGCACCATCACCGCGGTCAGCGCTTCCACCAGCGGGTACTGGATGGAGATCGGCGCCTTGCAGTGGCGGCACTTGCCGCCCTGGATGATCCAGCTGAACAGCGGGATGTTCTCGTACCAGGCCAGCTTGTGCTTGCAGTGCGGGCAGTGCGAAGGCTCCACCACGATGCCCGGCGGGGGCGGCTCGTAGAAGTCCGGCTCCTCCAGCACTTCGCGCGCATCGCGCTTCCACTGCCATTCCAGCCGCTTGGGCAGGCGCAGGATGACGACGTTCAGGAAGCTGCCGAGAAGCAGTCCCAGGCCGGCCGCAGCGGGATAGCCGAGGCCGGGATGCTGGTCGAGAAATGCCATGTATGTTTTATCCGACGACGGCGCCGAGCTTGAAGATGGGAAGGTACATGGCAATCACCATGCCGCCAACAATGGTACCAATGAACACCATGATCATCGGTTCCAGCAGGCTGCTCAGGGCATCCACCGAATTGTTGACCTCCTGCTCGTAATACTCGGCCACCTTGAACAGCATGGCATCCAGGGCGCCGGCCTCTTCGCCGATGCCGGTCATCTGGATGACCATGTGCGGGAACAGGTTGGTCTGCTTCATGGATACGTTGACCGGGTAGCCGACAGACACGTCATCGCGCATCCGCAGCACCGCCTCTTCATACACCTTGTTACCAGTGGCGCCCGCCACGATGCTGAGTGCCTCCACCAGCGGCACACCCGCCTTGAACGTCACTGCGGTGGTACGGGAGAAGCGGGCGATGGCGCTGTTGTGCATGATCTGGCCGATCACCGGCACCTTCAGCACGAACCGGTCCATCGCGTGCTGCATCTTCGGCGAGCGCTTGTAGGCCATGACCGCGCCGACCGCCGTTCCGATCGCAACAATCAGCATCAGCCACCACCACGACACCATGAACCGCGACAGGTTCACCACCATCTGGGTGAAGGCGGGCAGCTCGGCACCGAAGCTCTTGAACACATCCTCAAACTGTGGCACCACGAACACCAGCATGATGCCGCTGACCAGCATGGCGACAACCACCACCATGATCGGGTAGAACAGCGCCTTCTTGATCTTGCCCTTCAGCGTCTCGATGTTCTCTTTGTAGGTGGCCACCGTGTCCAGCACGGTTTCCAGCACACCGGCGCCCTCGCCGGCCCGCACCAGGTTGCGGTAGAGCTCATCGAACTGCACCGGATGCTTGCTGACCGCCTCATGCAGCGAGGAACCGCCCTCGATATCGGTGCGGATGGTGTCCACCATCTTCTTCATGCGCGGGTTTTTGTGCCCGCTGCCGATGATGTCCAGTGCCGACACGATCGGTACGCCGGATTTCATCATCGTGGCCATCTGCCGGCTGAAGAAGGCGATGTCCCGCGCCTTGATCGCACTGCCGGCGGCACCGAACAACGGCTTCGGCTTCGTTTTTACCGTGCCTGGGTTGATGCCCTGGCGGCGCAGTTCGGCCCTCAGCAGGTTGGCATTCTTGGCCAGCTGCTCGCCCTTCATCTTCACGCCCCGCTTGTCGGTCCCCTCCCAGACAAACGGCTGCAGCTCCAGGGTGGCTCGCGCCACCGGTTCTTTCTTGATCGCACTGCGACTGACAGACATGTTGGCTCCCCGGCCCGCCATCCCCAGGCGGGCATCCAGTTGCCGATGGTAGCGGGTTCATTGCCGTCTGGGCAGTTGCCGGGCGGGCCGGAATGCAATTTCGTGCCGGCGGCCGACCAAAGGTGACGCACTGCGTCACATTGCCGCGTCCATCGCAGATTCGCATTCGGGGGGTTCCCATCCACGAAATTGCTGCCATCATGGGCGCGGGGAAATCCAGGGGGAGGCGTGCCGGGGTTGGCACGCAACCTGCGTTGATCCACCCGCAGGGCACAGGACCCGCTCAACCGGCAACGCCGGCTCGTTACCTGTGCACTGAAACCAACCACCACTATCTTGGGGATGTACCAAATGAAGAACCAGAAGGGCTTCACCCTTATCGAACTGATGATCGTCGTTGCGATCATCGCCATCCTGGCTGCCATCGCACTGCCGGCTTACCAGGACTACACCTCGAAGTCGAAGGTCACCGCTGCGCTGGCCGACCTGGCCTCGCACAAGACCCAGTTCGAGATGGAAGTCAGCAACGGCAACGCTCCCAAGCTGGAAACCGCTGGTTTCCAGAGCAAGGAAACCGGTAGCTGCAAGGAAATCACTGTCGACAAGGATGGCATGACCTGCACCATTCGTGATCCGGGCCGCATTGGTGATGCTTCCACCCTCAAGCTGGCATACGCTGAAGCTGCTGTGGACGACAAGGGCGCAATCACTAAGGCCGGTGGTTTCAGCTGCAAGGTCACGGACGTGAAGGAAAAGTACCGTCCGGCCGGTTGCACTGAGTAATTCATCTGCTTAGAAGAGCTGCGAAGGTCAAGCCTTCGTACTTCTTGATAGTAGACACAAGGCCCGCTTCGGCGGGCCTTGTGCTGACCGGACCACCAGAGCCGGTCGGCACGCAGCAATGGGGATTGCTGGATCAAACAGGGGGAGTCATGAACACGCAGAAAGGCTTCACGCTCATCGAACTGATGATCGTCGTGGCCATCATCGCCATCCTGGCAGCGATCGGGACAGTCGTATTTCAGCCATACATAATCCGGACGCAGCTCACCGCTGCACTGGCAGATATCAGTCCGGGCAAGATGCTGGTTGAAACGGTCATCTATGAAGGCCGTTCGGCCAGTCTGATCACCCCCGAGTTCATCGGCGGTGCCGAGAACGCCCACTGCTCCAACGTCGAAGCAGAGCTCAACGAATCAGGCGTCGGGCATATCAGCTGCACGCTGAAAGGCCACAGTGCCCTGGAAGGCAAAGACCTGATCCTGCGCCGCTCCGCCGAGGGCATCTGGAGCTGCGACGGCAGCGCATTCGAAGCGCGCTATCGCCCGACCGGCTGTTGATCACATTTCCGCCCTCCAATGGGATGTCGGCGGACCGTTGACGGGGCTATCATCCCCGGGGGAGTCAGGATCGTGCCTGCCGGGCAGAAGCGCCGTGCAGGGCCGTTGCTCATGGATTGGCGATGCCGTGCGCCGTTGGGGCGCGACGGGTTCTGCTGCCCCGCGCTGCGCCTTCGGAGGGCGCACTGCGCCGCCAGACCCATGAGCCAAGGATTCATATGACCGCCGTTACCACCGCCAATCTCGTCGGCATCACCGGGCTGGCCCGTCGCCTGGTCCAGGACGGCGCGCTGGATGAGGTCGCAGCCCGCGACGCCATGGCCAAGGCCACCGCTGCGCGCCAGCCGCTGCCAACCTGGTTCGCCCAGAACAAGGTGGTCGGCGCTGCCCAGCTCGCGGCCGCCAACGCGGTCGAGTTCGGCATGCCGCTGTTCGACGTGTCCACGTTCGACAGCAGCCAGAACGCGATGAGCCTGGTCAGCGAGGAGCTGCTGCGCAAGCACAACGTGCTGCCGCTGTTCAAACGCGGCGGCAAGCTGTTCGTTGGCACCAGCAACCCCACCCACTCGCTGGATGAGATCAAGTTCCACACCAATCTGGTGGTTGAACCGATCCTGGTGGACGAGGACCAGATACGCCGCACGTTGGAGCAGTGGCATGCCAGCCACGACACGATGGGCGATGCGCTGGGTGGCGACGAGGACGGCATGGCCAACCTCGATGTTGGCGGTGGCGACGACGACATGGCCAGCACCGACAGCGGCATCGACGCCAAGGGCGACGATACCCCGGTGGTGAAGTTCGTCAACAAGGTGCTGGTCGATGCCATCCGCAAGGGCGCGTCGGACATCCACTTCGAGCCCTACGAAGACGACTACCGCGTCCGCCTGCGCATCGACGGCCTGCTGAAGATGGTCGCGCGCGCGCCGAACAAGCTCAATCAGCGTATCGCCGCGCGCCTCAAAGTGATGGCGCAGCTGGATATCGCGGAAAAACGCGTACCGCAGGATGGTCGCATCAAGCTCAACCTGTCCAAGACCCGGCAGATCGACTTCCGCGTCAGCACGTTGCCGACGTTGTTTGGTGAGAAGGTGGTGCTGCGTATCCTCGATGGCAGTGCGGCCAAGCTGGGCATCGACAAGCTGGGTTACGAACCGGACCAGCAGAAGCTGTTCCTGGACGCGATCCACAAGCCTTACGGCATGGTGCTGGTGACCGGCCCGACCGGTTCGGGCAAGACGGTGTCGCTGTATACCGCGCTGGGCATCCTCAACGACGAGACCCGCAACATTTCCACCGCTGAAGATCCGGTGGAAATCCGCCTGCCCGGCGTCAACCAGGTGCAGCAGAACAACAAGCGCGGCATGACCTTTGCCGCCGCGCTGCGTTCGTTCCTGCGACAGGATCCGGACATCATCATGGTCGGCGAAATCCGCGACCTGGAAACGGCGGAAATTGCGATCAAGGCCGCACAGACCGGTCACATGGTGCTGTCCACGCTGCATACCAACGATGCGCCGCAGACCATCGCGCGCCTGATGAACATGGGCATCGCACCGTACAACATCACCAGCTCGGTGACGCTGGTGATCGCCCAGCGCTTGGCGCGCCGCCTGTGCGGCAACTGCAAGCGCCCTGCAAAGCTACCGGAGCATGCGCTGCTGGCCGAGGGCTTCACCCAGGCGCAGCTGGATGCGGGCATCGAGCTGTATGAAGCCGTTGGCTGTGATGAATGCACCGAAGGCTACAAGGGCCGCACCGGCATCTACCAGGTGATGCCGATGACCGACGAGATCGCCACCATCGTGCTGGCCGGCGGCAACGCGCTGCAGATTGCCGAGGCCGCGCAGGCGATCGGTGTGCACGATCTGCGGCAGTCGGCGCTGAAGAAGGCGGCTGCTGGCGTAACCAGCCTGGCCGAGATCAACCGCGTCACCAAGGATTGATGCAGTAGATCCACGCCATGCGTGGATGGCGGTCAGCGTCCAGTAGATCCACGCCATGCGTGGATGCGTGGCGCATGAGGTTGCCGGCCAGCGGCCGGCACTACCTATTCCATTCCCAGCTTTTTCAGCTTGTAACGCAGTGCGCGGAAGGTGATGCCCAGCTGCGCGGCAGTACGGGTCTTGTTCCAGCGGTTCTCTTCCAGCGCACGCTGGATCGCACTGCGCTCAAGCTGCTCGATGTACGAGGGCAGGGCGGCGCTGCCCGGGTGCAGGTCGACCACGGCTTCGGCATGGGCGGCACTGCCCGGTGAGCGCGGCGCGTGCTGAGGCAGGCGCAGGTCGTCGGCACCGATGCAGTCTTCCTCGGCCAGCGCCAGCGCGCGTTCCAGGATGTTCTCCAGCTCGCGCACATTTCCCGGGAAGCCATACTGGGCCAGCGCGTCCAGCGCCGAGGGCGCCAGCAGCGGGGTGGCGCGACCGTGGCTACGGGCCAGCCGAGCAAGGATCGATGCGGCCAGCGCAGGCAGGTCCTGGCGGCGCTCGCGCAGCGGCGGCACGCGCAGTTCGATCACGTTGATGCGGTAGTACAGGTCGTGGCGGAAACGCCCGTCTTCGACCAGCTCGGCCAGATCTTTGTGGGTGGCCGAGAGGATGCGCACGTCCACCGGTTCTTCGCTGGGCGCGCCAACCGCACGCACCGATTTCTCCTGGATCGCACGCAGCAGCTTCACCTGCATCTGCAGCGGCAGTTCGGCCACTTCATCCAGGAACAGGGTGCCGCCGTGCGCGGCCTGGAACAGCCCCGGCTTGTCGGCATGGGCGCCGGTGAAGCTGCCCTTGCGGTGGCCGAAGAACTCGCTCTCCATCAACTCGGTGGGAATGGCGCCGCAGTTGACCGGCACAAAGGGCCCGGCCGCGCGTGCACCCTGTGCGTGGATGGTGCGTGCGACCAGTTCCTTGCCCACCCCGGACTCGCCCAGGATGTAGACCGGTGCCTGGCTGCGCGCGACCTTGCCGATGGTGGCGCGCAGCACGTCCATTGCCGGCGAGTCGCCGAGCAGGCGCGCGGCCTGTTCTGCCGCGGGCCCGGCAACGGGGCGTTCGCTGTTGTTGAGTTCCAGCGCATGCTTGACCAGGCCGCGCAGCACGGCGATGTCCACCGGCTTGCTGACGAAATCGAAGGCGCCGGCTTTCAGCGCTTCCACTGCCAGGTCCATGCTGCCGAAGGCGGTGATCATCGCCACCGGCGTGCGCGGGTAGTGCTGGGCGATCTCGCTGACCAGTTCGATGCCGTTGCCGTCGGGCAGGCGCATGTCGGTGATGCACAGGTCGTAGGGATTGCTGGCCAGCAGTTCGCGGGCTTCGGCGAGGTTGGCGGCGGTGCTGATGCGCAGGCCCATGCGGCCGAGGGTCAACACCAGCAGTTCGCGGATATCGCGTTCATCGTCGACGACGAGGGCGCTGCGGGTTTCGTTCATGGGTGGGAAAGATAGCCGAGGGGGTGGAATGCGACAAATGCTTGACGCACGGAATCAGTGCGGAAGCAGGGTGTGCGGGCCAGGCAGAACCAGGCGGAAGCAGGAGCCGCCGGCGGGGACGGGGATGTAATCCAGCCGCGCCTGGTTGGCGCGGCACAGCTCGCGGGCGATATACAGGCCCAGGCCGGTGCCGTGCTCGGAGGTGGTGAAGAAGGGGCGGAACAGCTGCGCGGCGACGGTCTCGGGAATGCCGGGGCCACGATCCATCACGTCGATCACCGCACTGCGTTCGTGCTGGGCCACACGCAGCCGCACGCGCGCGGGTTGCTCGCCGATGCGGCCGTACTTCAGGGCGTTGTGCACCAGCACGGTCAGCACCTGGTACAGGTGGCGCGGGTCGACCTGGGCCGGCACCGAGGTGTCGTTGATGATCGGCTCGATGCTGTCGGTTTCCAGCGTCTGCCCCTGCTTGTACTCCAGCACGAAGCGGCGCACGAAGGCGGCGAGGTCGACGTTTTCCGGATTGGCGCGTTCGCGCCGGGCCAGGCCCAGCACGCTCTCAACGATGCCGTTGGTGCGTTGGCACTGCTGGTGGATGATCTGCAGCAGGCGGCGGTCGCTGTCGTTGAAGCCGGTGCCTTCCTCGAGCAGCTGCACGGCGTAGTTGATGGCCGCCAGCGGGTTGCGGATTTCATGGGCGAGGCTGGCCGAGAAGCGCCCCATCGCCGACAGGGTGAGCGATTCGGCGCGACGCGAGACCACGCTGGAGTCATCCAGAAACACCAGCACCAGGTCGCTGCCGGCCAGCAGGCGGGCGAAGCGCGGTTGCACTTCCGGCTGGTCGGGGTTGAGCTGCAGTGGCATTTCATCCTGTGCCCAACCGTTGCGCCACCGTTGCAGGCGTCGGGCAAGTTCGGGGGCGACGCTGGCCAGATCGAGGCGGCCGGAATCGCTGTTGCCATCACTGTCGCCCAGCAGGATCGAGGCAGCTTCGTTGGCCAGGGTGATGCGGTTGTCGGCGTCCACCACCACCACGCCGGTACGCATGCGGCGGATGATCAGTTCGTTGATCTGGAACAGGTTGGCCACTTCGTCGCCGCGCTGGTTGGCCAGCTGCTGGTTGCGGCGCGCGCGGTTGCCGACCTGGTAGCTGATGAAGGCCAGGGCAAGGTAACTGGTGGCGAACATCGCCAGTTCGGCGAGGGTGCGGGTGGGATCGCCGCCTTCCAGCACTTTCCACAGGTATTCGGCGGCCGTGGCGACGCTGGCGGCCAGTGCCAGCAGCAGGCCCCAGCTGAGCGGCAGCAGGGTGGCGGCAGCAGCGATGTTGAACAGCAGCGACATCGAGATGCCGGCGCTGGCACCGGGCAGGGCGTGCGCCAGCAGGCTGGCGGCGACGATGTCCAGCAGCACGCCGCCGACCACGATCTGCCGCAGCCAGCGTTCGTTGCGGCCGATCACCAGCCACAACAGCGACAGCAGCAGGTAAGCCGCGCCTACGCTGTTGGCCAGGCGAGGGTGGTGGGCTTCGCCGACCATGGCCGACAGCGGGCTGTACAGCAGCGCGGCGATGACCGAGGCGATCAGCACCCGGTACAGGGCGAAGAAATACAGCTCTCGCCGCGGTATCGATTCGATGCGGTCGATCAATGAAGCACTGGGTGACACGCCGGAACTCCCCTTCTGGCTGCCTGGAACTGGATCATGCCGGCGGTGGGCCGAACCTGCCCGACGTCCCCCGATCGTCGGATCTGCTCGCTGCCCGGTTACCGGCACCGTGGGCTCGAATTTACGGGGTCAGTATAGGGCGCCTGTAGCGGGCTGGGCTGCGCAATCGGCCGGGGCCCGCCTTTGGGCGGCGAACCGGGCCGTGCCGCAACTGCCTGAATGACCGTGGAAATCTGGCCGGTTCCGGCCTTTTGTCCATACTTCTTTGCGCCCCGGCGCTGGCTCGGCCACAATAGTGGGCCCGCCGCGGTCCATGCCGGCGCCCCGCCGGGGCCCTGAGGAATTGCGTGCGGTCGTTCCTATTCCCACGGTGACGCATGAATTTCCACGAATACCAGTCAAAACAACTGCTTGCCGAGTACGGCATCCCGGTCCCGGCCGGCAAGGTCGCTGCGACCCCGGACGAAGCTGTTGCCGCTGCCAACTCCCTGGGCCAGGGCCCCTGGATGGTCAAGGCGCAGATCCACGCTGGCGGCCGCGGCAAGGCTGGCGGCGTCAAGTTCTGCAAGACCACCGACGACGTGAAGGCCGCTGCGGCCAAGATGCTCGGCACCAAGATGGCCACCTACCAGACCGCTGGCGTTGAACTGCCGGTCAACCTGGTGCTGGTGACCACCGCTGGCGAGATCGTCAAGGAACTGTACCTGTCGGTGCTGGTTGACCGTGGCACCAAGACCATCACCTACATCGCTTCTTCGGAAGGCGGCGTGGAGATCGAGCAGGTTGCCGCTGAAACCCCGGAGCTGATCCACTCGCTGAACGTCGACTTCGTCGAAGGCGTGCAGGGTTACCACGGTCGTGATTTCGGCTTCAAGCTGGGCCTGACCGCCAAGCAGGCCGGCCAGTTCGCCAACATCATGGTGAACCTGTACCGCCTGTTCAACGAAAAGGACCTGGCGCTGGTTGAAATCAACCCGCTGGCCATCCTGGATGACGGCAACCTGTACGCGCTGGACGGCAAGTTCGACAGCGACGACAACGCCGCGTTCCGTCAGAAGGCGCTGGTCGCCATGCGCGACAAGACCCAGGAAGATCCGACCGAAGTGATCGCTTCGGAGCTGGACATCAACTACGTCACCATGGACGGCAACATCGGCTGCATGGTCAACGGCGCAGGCCTGGCCATGGCCACCATGGACGTCATCAAGCTCAACGGCGGCGAGCCGGCGAACTTCCTGGACGTGGGCGGCGGTGCCAACAAGCAGCGCGTCATCGAAGCGTTCAAGCTGATCCTGTCCTCGGACAAGGTCGAGGGCATCTTCGTCAACATCTTCGGCGGCATCGTCCGCTGCGACATGATTGCCGAAGGCATCATCGCTGCTGTGAAGGAAGTGGGCGTCAAGGTTCCGGTCGTGGTGCGCCTGGAAGGCACCAACGTGGAAGAAGGCAAGCAGCTGCTGCGTGACAGCGGCATGGCCATCATCCCGGCCGACAACATCAACGACGGTGCCAAGAAGGTCGTCGAAGCTGTCAAGAACGCCGCCTGATCCGACACCGAAGGAAATCCAATGTCAGTTTTGATCAATAAGAACACCAAGGTGATCGTGCAGGGCTTCACCGGCCAGCAGGGCACCTTCCACGCCACTCAGATGATCGAGTACGGCACCCAGGTTGTTGGCGGCGTGACCCCGGGCAAGGGTGGCACCACCCATATCGACCTGCCGGTCTTCAACACCGTTGCCGACGCCGTGCAGAGCACCGGCGCCAACGCTTCGGTCATCTATGTGCCGCCGCCGTACGCGGCTGACGCGATCCTGGAAGCCGCTGCTGCCGGCATCAAGGTCATCGTCTGCATCACCGAAGGCATCCCGGTGCTGGACATGCTGCGCGTCAAGAACGTGCTGACCCGTTCGCATCCGGACACCGTGCTGATCGGGCCGAACTGCCCGGGCGTCATCACCCCGGGTGAGTGCAAGATCGGCATCATGCCGGGCCACATCCACAAGCCGGGCAAGATCGGCATCGTGTCGCGTTCGGGCACCCTGACCTATGAAGCGGTCAAGCAGACCACCGAAGTCGGCCTGGGCCAGTCCACCTGCATCGGCATCGGTGGTGACCCGATCAACGGCCTGAACTTCGTCGACTGCCTGAAGCTGTTCAACGAAGACCCGCAGACCGAAGGCATCATCATGGTCGGCGAAATCGGCGGCGACGCTGAAGAAGCCGGTGCCGAGTACATCAAGAACCACGTGAAGAAGCCGGTCGTCGGTTTCATCGCGGGTGCTTCGGCTCCGGCCGGCAAGCGCATGGGCCACGCCGGTGCGATCGCATCGGGCGGCAAGGGCACTGCCGAAGGCAAGTTTGCTGCAATGGAAGCTGCTGGCGTCGTCACCGTGCGTTCGCCGGGCGACCTGGGCGCTGCCATCGCCAAGCTGGTGAAATAAGATCGACTGCCTCCGGCAGACGATTCTGTAGAGCCGAGCCCACGCTCGGCTGCTTCAAACAGAAAGGCCGCCTCCGGGCGGCTTTTCTGCGTCTGGTGTCCTGAGCATCGCAGCCAACCGCATCCACGCATGGCGTGGATCTACTGAGCAGGGCCTGTCCACGGAGTGGCAGCGCCCGGCGCGCAGATGGCGCGGCGCTACAATGTGCGCATTGCAACCACAGGCTGGACCCTCATGGCTTCGATCCGCATCGCGATGGCGCAGTTCGACTTCCCGGTTGGCGATGTCGCCGGCAACACCGAGCGCATCATCGAGATGATCGGCCAGGCGCGCGACGAGTACGGCGCCGGGCTGGTGATGTTCCCCGAGCTGGCGGTCAGCGGCTATCCGCCGGAGGACCTGCTGCTGCGCCCGGGCTTCCTGTACGAGTGCGAGCAGGCGATGACCCGCATTGCTGCTGCGTGCCGTGGCATCACCGCCGTGGTCGGTTGGCCGCAGGCGGCCGGTGCGGTGGTCTACAACGCGGCGAGCGTGCTGCGCGATGGCCTGGTGGAGCAGACCTACCGCAAGCGCGAGCTGCCCAATTACGCGGTATTCGACGAGCGCCGTTACTTCGATGTCGACCCGGACGGTGGCAGCTGCGTGTTCGAGGTTGATGGCATTCCGGTGGGCCTGCTGATCTGCGAAGACCTGTGGTTCGCCGAGCCGCTGGCCGATACGGTGCGTGCCGGTGCGCAGCTGGTGGTGGTGCCCAACGCTTCGCCCTACGAGCGCGGCAAGCATGCCCAGCGCGATGCGGTGCTGGCTGCACGTACCCGCGAAAGCGGCGCGGCCATCGCCTACCTCAACGTGGTGGGCGGCCAGGATGCGCTGGTGTTCGATGGTGCATCGGTGGTGGCCGATGGTGATGGCACGGTGCATCCGGCGGCGGCCGCCTTCGTCGACCAGTGGCTGGTGGTGGAGTACGACGGCGCTACCCGCCGCTTCATGCCGCACGTGTGGATGGACGACGGCGACGAAAGCATGGATGCGCTGGCCTGGCGCGCGGTGACCCGCGGCATCCAGGACTACTGCAGCAAGAACGGCTTCAAGAAGGTGTGGCTGGGCCTGTCCGGCGGCATTGACTCGGCGATCGTGCTGGCGATGGCGGTCGATGCGCTGGGCGCGGAGAACGTCACCGCCGTGCGCCTGCCCTCGCGCTATACCGCTGGCATGTCCAACGACCTGGCTGCCGAGCAGTGCGAAGCGCTGGGCGTGAAGCTGGAAGCCGTTTCCATCGAGCCGGCATTCCAGGGCCTGATGCAGGCGCTGGCACCGATGTTCGAGGGCACCACGCCGGATGTGACCGAAGAGAACCTGCAGTCGCGTAGCCGTGGCGTGATCCTGATGGCGCTGGCCAACAAGTTCGGCGGCCTGCTGTTGACCACCGGCAACAAGAGCGAATACGCGGTCGGCTACGCCACGATCTATGGCGACATGTGTGGCGGCTACGCGCCGCTGAAGGATCTGTACAAGACCGAGGTGTTCGGCCTGTCCAAGTGGCGCAACACGGTGGGCGGTGCACCGGTGATCCCGCCGGCGGTGATCAGCCGCCCGCCATCGGCCGAACTGCGCGAGAACCAGACCGACCAGGATTCGCTGCCGGCCTACGATGTGCTGGACGGCATCCTGTACCGCTACATCGACCAGGAGCAGTCGCGCACGGAGATCGTCGCCGCCGGCTATGACGCGGCCGTGGTGGATCGTGTGCTGCGGCTGGTGCGCATCAGCGAGTGGAAGCGCCACCAGGCCGCGCCGGGCCCGAAGGTCTCACGCCGCGCGTTCGGGCGTGAGCGCCGGTATCCGATCAGCAACGGCTACAAGGGCTGAGGGCTGGTTGCCGGGCCCATCCAGAGTGGGTGCGGACCCTGGTCCGCACCGTTTAGGATGAGGTGCATGCCCCATCCACGCGTGGCGTGAATCTGCCAGGCAAAAAAAAGGCCCCTTGCGGGGCCTCTTTCTTACTTCACTTCTTTTCCAGTCGCGCGTTGCGCTGGCCGGTGGCGGCGGACTTCTCGCCGGCAAACGGGTTCAGCTTGCGGATCATCCACGGGTACTTCGGCCACTTGCCTTCCAGCCACGGGTGGTCCGGCTGGTTCAGCTGCAGGACGCGGCGGGCGTCGTCGGCCAGGGTCTTGTTGCCCAGGTGGGTGTAGGAGTCGGCCAGTACCGCCACGGCATCGTTCTGGAACGCGCTCTGCGGGTAGGTTTCCAGCAGGTAGTTGGCGCGGCCGGCGGCCGATACCCAGGCGCCACGGCGCATGTAGTACAGGGCGTTGTCGAGCTCGTGCTGGGCGAATACGTCACGCAGCACCAGCATCCGCTGGCGCGCATCGGCGGCATAGCGGCTGTTGGGGTAGCGGTCGACCACGATGTTGAAGTCTGAATACGCCTGGTGCGGCGTGGACAGATCGCGACGGCTTGCGTCCAGCGACCATACGCGACGCAGGAAAACCGTATTGCGGTTGGAGTTCGCCAGGCCGCGCAGGTAGTACAGGTACGCGATGTTGCGGTGGGTCGGGTAGGTACGGATGAAGCGGTCGATGCTGGACACGGCGTCATCGTGCTTGCCGGCCTTGTACTGGGCATAGGCCGATTCGATCATCGCCTGCTCGGTATACGGGCCGTAGGGATACTGCGCCACCAGACGGCGGAAGCTGGCTTCAGCGCCGCTCCAGTTGCCGCCTTGCATCAGCTTGTGGCTCTTTTCGTAGAGCTGTTCGACCGGGGTGCCTTCATCAGGGCGATCGCCCTTGGTGCCGCGGTTGCAGCCGGTGGCGACGATGACCAGCACCAGCAGAAGGGCGGTGAGGCGGACGGGCGCGGAGAGCAGGACGGAGCGTCGGATCATGGGGTCAATGCGGGACGCGGCTGGAATACGAAGGGTCGATGATAGCCTAGTGTCCTGTCCAGCGACTGAAACCGGCTCGCCGGGACCCCAAAATTTCAAAGATGCCCCCTGCCATGTCTGAACAACCCTCCGAATCGGCCCGCCAGGCCATTGTCCCCGACACCTCCGCCGGCCGTCGTTTCGACGCGGTCGTGGCCGAGCTGTTCCCCGAATACTCCCGCTCCCGCCTGACCGAGTGGATCAAGGCCGGCGACGTCCTGCTGGACGGCGCGCAGGCGCGGCCGCGCGACGCCCTGCGCGGCGGCGAGGTGGTCACCCTGCAGGTGGTGCTGGAAGCCCAGACCACCGCCGAGCCGGAAGACATCCCACTGGACGTGCTGTTCGAGGATGAGCACGTGCTGGTGATCAACAAGCCCGTTGGCCTGGTCGTGCACCCCGGCGCCGGCAACCACAGCGGTACCCTGGTCAATGCGCTGCTGTACCGCGACCCGTCGGCGGCGGTGCTGCCGCGCGCGGGCATCGTGCATCGCCTGGACAAGGACACCAGCGGCGTGATGGTCGTGGCCCGCACGCTGGAAGCGCAGACCGCGCTGGTCGAGCAGCTGGCTGCCCGTGACGTGCACCGCCAGTACCTGGCCGTGGTGATGGGCGCGCTGGTGGCCGGTGGTACGGCGGATGCGCCGATTGATCGTCACCCGCGCGACCGCCTGAAGATGGGCGTGCGCGAGGATGGCAAGGAAGCGGTGACCCATTACCGCCTGCGCGAGCGCTTCCGCGCGCACACCGCGCTGGAATGCCGTCTGGAAACCGGGCGCACCCACCAGATCCGCGTGCACATGGCGCACCTGCGTCATCCGATCGTGGGTGATCAGCTGTACGGCGGCGCGCTGAAGCTGCCCAAGGGTGCAAGCGACGAACTGGTGGCCGCGCTGCGCGGCTTCAAGCGCCAGGCCCTGCATGCGGAGACCCTGGAATTCGTGCACCCGATCAGCGGTGAGCCGGTACGCAACACTGCGCCAGCGCCGGCTGACATGCTGCACCTGATGAAGGTGCTGCGCGAAGACAGCGCTGCCTTCGCCGAGCGCGAGCGGGACCGCTGGTAATGAATACCGCCCTGCCGCTGCTGCAGGCCGATTGGCCGACACCGCCGGGTGTGCATGCACTGACCACGCGCCGACACGGCGCGGGGGTCTCGCCGGAGCCGTTCGCCCAGTTCAACCTGGGCAATCGGCACGCGGCCGACGGCGACACGCCGGCCAACGTCGAGCACAACCGGCAGTTGCTGCAGCAGGGCCTGGCACTGCCGTCGGCGCCACATTGGCTGCGGCAGGTGCACAGCAGCACCGTGCTGCGTTTTGGCGCGCCGCCGGTGGAGGGAGCCAGCGAACCTGTAGCCGATGCCGCGGTGACGTCGGTACCCGGCGTGGTGCTGGCGATCCTCACTGCGGATTGCCTGCCGGTGGTGTTCGCCGCTGTCGATGGCAGCGAGGTGGGCGCCGCCCATGCCGGTTGGCGTGGCTTGGCCGACGGCATGCTGGAGGCCACCGTGGCCGCCATGCAGACGCCACCGGCACAGCTGCGCGCGTGGCTGGGCCCGGCAGCGGGACCGGCCGATTACGAGATCGGCGAAGAGGTGTACCACGCCTTCGTCGGCCACGACGCGGCCGCTGCGGCGGCCTTCGTGGCAACCCGTCCCGGTCACTGGAAGGTGGACCTGTTCGCGCTGGCGCGACAGCGCCTGCAGGCGACGGGCATGGGCGTGGGCAACATCCACGGCGGCACGGTCTCGACCATGGCGGATGCGGACCTGTACTCGCATCGCCGCGACCGCCGTACCGGCCGGATGGCGACGCTGGTGTGGATGGACTGATGCGGGGCGATCGCGTTGCGGGGGCAGAACCTGGCGGCGTGATTGTCTTCGACGGCGTCTGCGCGTTGTGCAGCCGCTGGGTACGTTTCCTGCTGCGGTTCGACCGGCAGGAGCGCTTTCGCTTCGCGGCGATGCAGGGCGTGCAGGGCAGCGCGCTGTTGCGGGCGCACGGTCTGGACGCGCACGACCCGACCTCGTTCCTGCTGTTGGACGGGCAGGGCGCGTGGACCGATACCGATGCGATCCTGCGCGTTCTGCGGGCACTGGGCGGTGGTTGGCGCCTGGCGGCCGTGCTGCGCGTGCTGCCACGCCGCTGGCGCGACGGTGCGTACCGTGTGCTGGCACGCAACCGCTATCGCTGGTTCGGGCGGCATGATGCCTGCTTCCTGCCGACGCCGGCACAGGCCGCGCGCTTCCTCGATTGATCGCCTGTTGTTGTAGAGCCGAGCCATGCTCGGCTGGCTTTTGTAGAGTCAAGCCATGCTCGATTGCTCCGCTCGACTCTACGGAAAAGCCAGCCGAGCATGGCTCGGCTCTACAGGAGCTCTTGCCTCAGCCTTCCAGTGCCTCGAGGTAGCTGCGGCGCCAGTGGTTGATGTCGTACGTGCGCAGGTGTTCCATCATCGCGTGCCAGCGTTCCTGGCGCCTGCGCAGTGACATCGTGGCGGCGGTGGCGATGGCATCGGCCACACCATCCAGATCGTGCGGATTGACCAGCAGTGCCTGCTTCAGTTCGTCGGCGGCGCCGGCCAGCAGGGACAGCACCAGCACGCCGGGATCTTCCGGGTCCTGCGAGGCCACGTATTCCTTGGCGACCAGATTCATGCCATCGCGCAGCGGGGTGACCAGGCCGACAGCGGCGGCACGGTAGAAACCGGTCAGCGTGGCGTGGGTGAAGTTCTGGTTGACGTAGCGCAGCGGGGTCCAATCGGGCTCGGCGTGGCCACCGTTGATGTGGCCGGCGATCTGCTCCAGCTGGCTGCGCAGTTGGCGGTACTCGGTGACATCGCCGCGCGAGACCGGCGCGATCTGCAGGTAGGTGAGCGAGCCGCGCTGATCGGGATGACGCTGCAGGTAGCGTTCGAAGCCGAGGAAACGCTCGGGCAGCCCCTTGGAGTAGTCCAGGCGGTCCACGCCGATGGCGAGCTGGCGGTCGCGCAGGCTGCTGCGCAGGTTCTTCACTGCCGCTTTGCTGGCGGCGGTGCTGGCCTGGCGGGCGATCAGCTCGGTGTCGATGCCGATCGGGAACGCTGCGGCGCGGAAGTGGCGTCCACCGGGCGCTTCGAGGTTGCCGTTGTCGAGCACCCGACCGCCGCCGAACAGGCGCAGGTAGGTCTGGAAGCGATCGGCATCGCGCTGGGTCTGGAAGCCGACCAGGTCGTAGGCATACAGCGCCGAGAACAGCCGCAGATGGTCGGGCATGGCCTGCAGCAGGTCGGCCGAGGGCATCGGGATGTGCAGGAAGAAGCCGATGCGGCAGCCGATGCCGCGCTCGCGCAGCATCGCGCCGAGCGGAATCAGGTGGTAATCGTGGATCCAGACGATGTCGTCTTCGCGCAGCAGCGGCGCCAGCTTGTCGGCGAATAGTGCGTTGACCCTGTGGTAGGTCTCGCGGGTGCCGCGGTCGTAGTCGACCAGGTCCAGGCGGAAGTGCAGCAGGGGCCACAGTGTGCGGTTGGCAAAGCCGTTGTAGTAGCCGTCCACATCGCGCTTGGCCAGGTCCATGGTGACGTACTGGATGTCACCATCGCGCTGTTCGTGCAGCGCGCCACTGGCCTCGCGCACGCTCTTGCCGCTCCAGCCGAACCACAGCCCGCCGCGTTCCTTCAGTGCCGCCAGCAGGCCCACGGCGAGGCCGCCGGCGCGGTTCTCGCCGGGGACGGCCACGCGGTTGGAAACGATGACAAGACGGCTCACGAAGCCTCCTGCCAGGAACGCGACAGGCGCATGGCTGCGGTGATCAGGCCGACATGCGAGTAGGTCTGCGGGAAGTTGCCCCAGGCTTCACCACCATCGAAGGCCAGGTCCTCCGACAGCAGGCCCAGATGATTGCGTTGCTGCAGCAGCGCTTCGAACATCTCGCGCGCTTCGTCCATGCGGCCGATCGCGGCGAGCGCATCGATGTACCAGAACGTGCAGATGGTGAAGCTGGTTTCCGGCTCGCCGAAATCATCCGGCGCGATGTAGCGGTACAGCGCGTTGCCATGCTTGAGGTCGCGGCCGATGGCCTCGACGGTGGCGACGAAGCGTGCGTCGTTGGCGTCGATGAAGCCGATGTCGGCCAGCAGCAGCAACGAGGCATCCAGACGATGGCCATTGAAGGTGTCGGTGAAGTGACCGAGTTCTTCGCTCCAGGATTTTTCCATGATGCGTGCGTGGATGGTGTCGGCACGCTCGCGCCAGTACTGCGCGCGGTCATCACGCTTCAGGCGCACGGCGATCTTGCACAGGCGATCGCACGCGGCCCAGCACATCGCGCTGGTGTAGGTGTGCACTTCGGTGCGGCCGCGGAATTCCCACAGGCCGGCGTCGGGCACGTCGTGCAGTGCGAAGGCCTGTTCGCCCAGCGGTTCCAGCCGTGCGAAGGTATGGCTGTCACCGGGATCCTGCAGGCGGCGGTCGAAGAACAGCTGGGTGGAGGCCAGCACCACGCTGCCGTATACATCGTGCTGGCGCTGCACCCAGGCCAGATTGCCGCGCCGCACCGGGCCCATGCCGCGGTAGCCGGACAGGCTGGGTACTTCATCCTCGTCCAGCTTGGCTTCGAAGCCGATGCCATACAGCGGCTGCAGGGTGCCGTCGGTGGTGGCCAGGTTGAAGATGTAGCCGAGGAACTGCTCCATCGTGCGGGTGGCGCCCAGACGGTTCAGCGCGCGCACCACGAAGGCGGCGTCGCGCAGCCAGCAGTAGCGGTAGTCCCAGTTGCGCACGCTGCCGGGCGCCTCCGGAATCGAGGTGGTCATCGCCGCGATGATCGCGCCGCTGTCCTCGTACTGGCAGAGTTTGAGGGTGATCGCACTGCGGATCACCGCATCCTGCCATTCCAGCGGAATGGACAGGTAACGCACCCATTCGCGCCAGTAGTCGCGGGTGCGCTGGAAGGCTTCCTGCACATAGCCGCTGATGGAGCGGTTGAGCGATTCATCCACGCCCAGGATCAGGTGGATGGGGTGGTTGAGCACGAACGGCAGGCCATCACGCACGAAGCGCACAGGAACGTCGGTGGTCAGGCGCAGCACATGCTCGGGCAGGATCCAGCGCACGTGGTTGCTGCCCCAGGTTGACTCGGGCACACGTGCGCCCCAGTCGGCCAGCGGGCGCGCACGGATCACAATGCGCGGGCTGCCGGACAACGGACGCACCTGGCGGATCAGGCTGACCGGCCGGTAGAAACGATCGTTCTGGCGCCAGCGCGGGGCGAAATCGAGGATTTCCAGCGCGCCGCCATGCGCATCGCGCAGCACGGTGCGCAGGATCGCGGTGTTGGTGAGGTATTCCTGTTCGCTGTCGGCGAAGTCCTCCAGCTCGATGGCGAAGTCGCCGCCGGTCTGCTGGTTGGGGCTGAGCAGGGCACAGAAGGTCGGGTCGCCGTCGAAGGTCGGCAGGCAACTCCAGACAACACGGGCGTGTTTGTCGACCAGGGCGCCGAAGCTGCCGTTGCCGACCACGCCCAGATCAAGATCGGGTTGGGTCATCACGCGGTACATCTCGGTTGCGGCCGTGGGGGCCGGGGTCAATACGCATTCTCACGCAGCCAGGCGTGCACGCTGCGTATGTCGGGCAGCGCGAACACCGCCGCGCTGGGTTCACGTTCGCCGATCAGCACGCTCCAGCCATGCAGGCCGTTGGCCGCATCGAAGCCGAACTCATCGGTCAGGTCATCGCCGAGGAACACCGGCAGACGCCCGCGGAACGGCAGGTACTGCATCAGCCGACGTACTGCCCGGCCCTTGTTGGTAGCCACCGGAACGAATTCAACGACATGGTCGCCGGGCTGCAGGCGGTAGCTGGCGCGGCCGCGGATGTGGCGGTCGGCGAAGGCACGCACGTCGTTGGCTGCATGCGGTGCACCACGCCAGTGCAGGGCCAAGCCTACGCCCTTGTTCTCGACCAGTACGCCGGGGTGGCCATGGGCGAAACGCATGGCTTGTTGATGAAGGGCATGCAGCCAGTCGGCGGTGTCGTCGCCATGCTCATCGCGTATGACGTGCCCGTCCTGTGCACGGAGCTCGTGGCCATGCAGGCCCGCGGCGGGAAGCTTGAGTGGCGCGAACAACTGGTCCAGCTGTTCAAGCGGGCGACCACTGACCAGTGCCACGGCACCTTCCAGTCGATCGCTGATGCGGCCGATGGCTTCACGCACATCGGGGAGAAGCTGCACGGCGTCGGGGCGTGCAGCGAATTCGATCAGGGTGCCATCCACATCGAGGAACAACGCGCAGGCGTCGTCCAGCAATGGAGGTGGCGGACGCAGGGGGAGCGGATCAGCCATGGCGACCACCATGCCAGCGCCAGCGTGTACGTGGGGTCGAGGTCAGGCTACGGCTGTGGGTCGTGCCGGCTGTGCGGACCAACGGTCCGCACCCACCCGCAGCGATCAATGGCGTCCCGGTGGGTGCCGACCGTTGGTCGGCACGCCGTTCGCAGCAATCAGAACGTGTAACGCACGCGCCCGTAGTAATACGCGCCGTTGCTTCCGATCGGCGACAGCACGTCGTAGGGCAGGTTGCCGAAGTAGTGGATGTCCTCGTTGGAGCGATCCGGGTAGTTGTCGGTCAGGTTCTGCCCACCGATCGCTACGCTCCACTGCGGCGTGATGCGGTACTCCACTTCCGCATCCAGCTGCCACTCGGCCTGGTAGGTCTGGCGCGGAATGTAGCCATCACCGAAGTTGAATACGCGGGTCGCGCTGCCGTAGCGGTTCACCCGGCTGCTCAGCGACCAGCGGTCGTTGCTCCAGCTGGCCGCGAAACTGCCACGGGTGCGCGGTGTGGCATCGGTCAGCGTATTGGTCTCTTCGATGCCGAACAGCACGTAGGCCGGGTCCAGTGCCTGCAATTGCGCCGGCGTGGCCAATACGTTCTTCAACGTGGTCTTGGTGTAGGCGTAGGTGCCGGTCAGCAGCAGCTGGCCATCGCCCAGCGACTGCCGCCAGTTGCTCACCAGCTCGGCGCCGCGGGTGCGCGTGTCGGCAGCGTTGACGAAGAAGCTGGCGCTCTGCAGGCCGCTGACACCGTAGTTGGCGGCCACGTAGTCGGTCAGCGCATCGCCGGTGATGCTCTCCGACAGCGCGATGCGGTCGTCGATGTCGATCTGGAAGAAGTCCAGCGACAGATCGAAGTGCTCGCCGATGCGGCTGGTGAAGCCGAGCGAGGTGTTCAGCGACTTCTCCGGCTTCAGGTCCTGCGCGCCCAGGCCACGGGCGATGGGGTTGTTGACCGACAGCAGGCGGCCCTGCACCAGCTGGCCACCGGCGTTGTAGCCGGTGGAGGTGGATTCGTAGCCGATCTGCGCCAGCGACGGCGCGCGGAAATTGTTGGAGATCGCGCCGCGCAGGGCGAATGCAGGGGTGAACTCGTAGCGCAGGCCGAGCTTGCCGGTCAGTTCGCCGCCGAAGTCATCGCTGTGCTCGTAGCGCGCTGCCAGATCGGTGGAGAATTTTTCGCCGAACTGACTGGACAGGCTGGCGTAGGCGCTGGCCACATCACGCGACAGGGTGGCCGCGTCCTGCGGGGTCAGGCCGCCACCTGCCTGCGAGCCAGTGGGACGATCGGTGTAGGGGCCGGCGGCGTAGCTGGCCGGGTCGCCTGGACGCGTCTGGTAGCGCTCGTGGCGGGCTTCCACGCCCAGGCCCAGGGTGTGGCTGATGCTGTCGGACTGCGAGAACACGCGGCTCAGATCGAAGTTGCCTACGGTCTGTGCGTATTCGTAGTCGGCGGTCTTGAAGCGGGTCGGGCTGGTCGGCCCCAGCGAGGCGTTCAGCGAATCGCGCAGGCGGTAAGTGAAGTCATTCTGGCCGTAATCCAGGCTGCCGTCGTAAGCCCATTCGCCCCACTGCCCGCGCACGCCGGCCACCGCCTGCACGTCGCGGTTCTCGCCTTCGGAGATCGGCCGGTAGCCATTGGGATAGACCTGCTTCCAGTTGGCATCGCCGTCGGGGTAGCGGAAGTAGTTCGCGCCTTCGGTGTCACGCTGGTTGAACGTGCCGAAGGCATAGAACGTCGCGGTCTTGCCGACCGGAATCTCGGTGTTCAGCCACAGGTTGATGTCCTTGCTGGCGCCATCACCGAGCACATAGTTGCGCTTGCCCTGCAGGGCAAGATTGGCCTCGGTCTGGTCCCACGGCGGAATCTGGTCGAAGCCGGCGCGGTTGGTACCGTTGCGCTTCTTGTATTCCAGGCCCACGCGCAGGAAGCCGCCGTCCTCGCCCAGCGAGGTGCCGACTTTGGCGCTGATGTTGCCGGTCTGGCCATCGGTGAGGGTGCGGCCGATCGGCTTGAGATCGGTGTGGTTGGCGCCGTAGCTGGCTTCGATCTCGCCACCGTCGCCACCGTTGTCGAGGATCACGTTGATCACGCCGGCCACCGCATCGGAGCCGTACAGCGCACCCGCACCATCACGCAGCACTTCGATGCGCTTGATGGCGCTGACCGGAATCGAATTGAAATCGACCGGGGTGGTGCCCTTGCCGATCTTGCTGTCGGTGTTGACCAGCGCGGTGTGGTGGCGGCGCTTGCCGTTGATCAGCACCAGTACCTGGTCCGGCGACAGCCCGCGCAGCTGCGCGGCGCGCACGTGGTCGGCGCCACCGGAGTTGGACTGGCGCGGGAAGTTGAACGAGGGCAGCAGGGCCTGCAGGGCGCTGCCGAGCTCGCCATTGACCACGCCGGCCTTGCGGATGTCCTCGGCGGTCAGCACGTCCACCGGCGAAGTGGACTCAAGCACGGTGCGGTCGGCAGCGCGGGTGCCGGTGACGATCACCGTGTCCAGGTTGGTGGCGGCGTCCTGGGCCGAAGCCAGGGCGGGGGACAGGGCAAGCGCGATGGCGAGGCCGAGCGGCGACGCGGACAGGCGGGGGGACATGCGGACTCCAGCAGCAACGACGTGGGGAAGGG
>NZ_QAIJ01000123.1:0-4298 GCF_003060985.1 Stenotrophomonas sp. HMWF023 | reverse complement strand
GGAAAGGTGAAAAACAGGAACGTGGCGTATACCGCAAGCAGTGGATATCGACAACTGTACTTCATTACCCATCCGAACAGAGCTCCAGCAAGAATTACACCCGGCAACCCACCCCACACGAAGAAGGTTACGCCAGGAAATCCTCCATTTCCGGGAATAGGAATATGCTTCATTGCCGCAAAGTTTATGTATGCGGACTCATCAACCATGGATGATGGAAGGAAAATAGAAAGCGCCACATTCATCATTGACTGCACGGCAAACTGAAAGTCAAAGATGCCGTCATGCACCAGCTTCATGTAAACAGCAGAGGAGTATATGACGCCACCCTGATTGTTCCGCATGGAACCATCATCACTAATATTAAATATAATCTGCGCGAAGCTCTGCCCCGACTCGCCAACCCTGAATAGAGCCAATAACGATAGCGCAACAAATCCCACGCCGAATATGAGTGCGACCTGTCGAACATTCTTAGGTCGAATGTAGAGCAAGAGAATTGCGAAGGCCACCATGGAAGCGGGCAGTCGCTTACCAAAGTAGAGCGGCGTCAATACAAACGCTGCTGCCGCAATGATCAAAACTCGCCGTCTAGCAGCGCCCTGCCCGGAATAGCAGTAGGCAACCAGAATCAGAATGAGAACATACTCGAACAGAATCGAGGAGCCACTCAGCTCATAGTCATACGATTGTTCAAAAATGTTTCCCTGAATGGAGCTTGCTGCGATCACAAGGCAGGCGAACATCGCGATGATTGCCGACCAGAACACTACTGCGCTGTCCCTCCGGGGATAGTCAACCACGGTCAATGGTCGCGAATTTCCCAGCACCAAGAAGAGACTGGCAAGAAAAATTCCCTGAGCAGCAAACGCTTGCGCGATAAAGGTTGAATTTACGTTCCAATAGAGGTAATGGATATCAACCCCAAGGAAAACCGAGAACAACCAAAATATTGGATAAGTAACCGAGAAGAGCAGCAAAAATGAAAGCTCTATCGATTTCGAAAGAGCGCGAAGTTTCAGGATGTGATATCCAACCAGGCCTGCCGGGACAACAATGCTACCAAACAGGCCATCGCCGATAAAAAGCCCAATAACGAAGAACAGAGCAAACCCTGCGTCAATTAATTTGCGGGCACTCATCCTCATCCTCCGACAACCAAAGCGGCGATCAGGCAGTACAACACGATAGAAACTGCGAGCATATATGGATTCGCAAGGAGAACTCGATCAACAAGGTAGACATATACGGTCAATGAAAGGCGAAGAGCGAAGTAGAAGAGTCCGCCGAGAAATGCAAACGACACCAAGCTGCCCGCTGATGCTGCAAGCCACTTCATCCACACAAACACGCACATGAGGGTCATTGCAAGAATCAAGGCTATCCTCGCACGGCCATTGATCTGCATATACTCGAGTACCGGCCCGCATGCACTGGAAAGTGCCAGCCCTGCGGATAGGACAATAACCGCAGCCGGAAAATCGGGGCCAGCAACCCCCAGCACCATAGGGATGAACGGCGAAATGACCGCGATCCCGATGAGTGCGGCGCAGGAGAGCAATAGGGTACGCTTCTGCAGCGACCTGACTTGACCCTGGCGGCCCGTGTCATTGGCCAGGGAAAGAAGCATGGGTTCGGATGTCTTCGACATCGCCATTGCGGGGAACATCGCAGTAAGCGCGAGCATGTAGACCAAATCATACTCGCCGGCCGTTTTGACGCCCATCACGGCATTGATGATGAGGACATCGACACGATCGACCGCCGCAAGCAGCGCTACCGGCAGTCCGATCATCACCATCTCAGCGAGTATCGATCTGGCGCTGCCGGAGGTCTTTGCCAGCTCTGAGCCGCCGCACAACACCCCCCGGACGTGTTTCCACAACTGCATCAGCGACGCGCCCTGCGCGATGAACATCGCAGCAGACGCGGAGACGGCCGTGGGGTATAGCCAAGCGAATCCAATAAGAAGCGGGGCACGCAGAAGCCTCTGATAGAAATTCAGGTGGATCTGCGCATGGGCTGGCGAACCGGTATGCCGCCAGATTGTGTTTGCCAAGTTGTAGCAGATGGTCAGCGGAACAAGCAGCACGCCCAAGGCGAAGACAGGGAACCCCACAGTTCCCGCGAAGGCATAGCGGGCGAGCACTGGGTAAGCCAGGAGCAGGACAGCTACGCCGACCAATGCGATCGTCATGACCATCCGGACCGTCCTGGACACGCCCGCCAAGTCACCCTTCTGGATCAAACGGCTGATCAGGCGCTCGCCGCCCAAAGCCAGAAACGGGATCATCAGTGTCGAGAAGTTGGCCCCGACTCGAAACTCACCAAACTCCACAGGACTGATGAGGCGAGTCAGCCACAACGTCGCGCCCAACATCAGCGCGTTGCCGAGCAGGTTCGAGGCCACTCCCAAGTAGATGCCCTTTGCCGTCATCCAACTACTGCCCTAGCCAAATCAGCACTCTTACCGTCTCCCGTCTCAACGACAGATGCCATCAAAGCGTCCGCGATACCAGACGCCGCAATCAAATCCGTATCCAGCATGTGCCCTTCGATGAAATATTGATCTCTCATCTGCGCGACGATCGCCCCTGGATCGCAGCCCCCCAGCAGCTCCGAGACACGCTTGTTCTGGATCAGTTCGATGGATGCCGCGAGATTCGCTTCCGTGCGCACGCGAACGATCCCCGGCAGGTGATCGTAGAACGCCCGCCCGAGCAGGATCGCTGGGACATTGGACATATAGGCGTCGAAACCGGTCATCGAATTGACTGTCACCACGACCGCCGCGACCGACAGATCGTCCTTCAGCTCAGCGCTCGAAAGCCCGACCTCCGGGGTCGCTGAAATGAATTCGTATAGCTCTGCACTGTACTTGCGCCTATACAGGGGATGCTCGCGCACGAGGACGCGTCCGCCGCGTTGGCGGACAGCACGAACCACCAACTCGACGAACTGGGCATCACCAAGACCCAGAGGGTTGTGATGGATATTGTTCGCATCATCCGGGACCTGCAGTGCCACCAGCACACACGGCCCGTCGACTGCGCCCGTCGGTTTTGCCGACTCCAGGCAGGCTGCGTAGCGCGGCTCCGGGCATCGCGGCATCGGTAGTGTTGCCCATTCAACAGGCAGCCGTGATATCACACCCAGCGAACGGGACAGGGCGTGATCCAGCGCTCTGAACACCGGGTTGCGCTTGAAGCGGTCGCGCTTCTGCGGCGCTTCTGCCGAGTAGCCTTCACCGGTCAGCGCCGCGATGTCATACCGGAAGGAGCAATTTGCGTTGACTCCCAGCGGATCAAGAATCGTCGTGCCACCTGGCCCCTGCTCGAAGTGGAATTTCGGCACATCAGGCCAATCGCGGGCCAGGCAGAAGGACAGCGCTTCGCAGGCAATCCGGGTGTCGCCGGACATGATCACGCGGTCTGGACGGAACTCGCGCAGGATCTCAGATACCGCGTTGACGTACTTCGCCGCACGTTGGCGGACGCGTGCGTCAGCCTGCCTGCCCCCACCCGAGAGGATGTAGGAGTGATACGCACCAATTCGATCCAGTTCGACATCTTCGACCGAAGCACATGCCGACGAAGCTCTCGTCGCCTCCCACGGAAGCAGGCGAACTGACTTCCGCTCAAGCGCCAGATAAAGGTAGGCGCTTGGAAACAGCGCGAGGTGAAGGAACTCTGCCTCACTGTCCCGCAGCCTGACTTCATCTTCCATGGCAGAAAAGAAGCGGGCAAAAGTATCGTAGTAGACGACGGTGAGGTACTTCATGCTCGGTAGCTTCTATTGAGAGAGCGTTCGCACGGGGGGATGGCGTGACGCGTCACTGGGCCGGCCCGGTCAGTTTCCAAGAACGCGCAACACCCAGTTCCTGGCGGAAAGCCCGACACGAACCGATTCTGCGTGGGGGATCCCCTCGCTCTGAAGGAACTCCCGGGCGACTTTCGGTGCACGCCGGTCAATCAGGTACATGCCTTTCTGCGAGTAAACCTCGTAGTTGACGATATCCTCGTTCGTCGTCACCAGCAGCCGTTGGGCGCCGATCGCCTCGATCGTCCGCATCGTCAGACCCAGCTGGCCAGGCCTGTTCACATCGATCACCGCACGACTCTCGGCGATACGGTCAACCACTTCGGATAGCGGCATTCCCTTGAAATCGATGTACTTCCTGGCGAATCGGCGGAAGCCCCCATCGAACAGGGAGCGCAACCGGAAGAGCATGCGGGACGGGTAATAGCAGTAGACGAATACTCTCATCCCATCCTTCTCGAGCTGCTCGATGATCTGCT
>NZ_QAIJ01000012.1:0-17112 GCF_003060985.1 Stenotrophomonas sp. HMWF023 | reverse complement strand
CCCTGCATCCGATGCTGTTGCGGCACCGCGCCGACGCCCTGCAACTGACCCTGCATGCCAGCCTCTCCGGCGCGCGCAGCCAAGCGCTGATCCGGCGTGAACTGATCGGCTTGTGCGCCAGCGAAGACGGGCTTCTGTGCACGGACGATTGGAGTGCAGGTTGGATCGTGTACCGCAGCGGCCAGCGACGAGGCCCACCCGGGTCTGCAGAGGCCGTCCTGGCATTTCATCGCGGTGGCGACGATGTCACGATCCTGGCACAAGCGAGCAGCGGACGGCCGCTCCTGTTTTTCCAGGGGGATGGGCGAAGTCCTGGCGCCAATCTGACCCTGCGCATCTGCGCAGGCAGACAACTGCACGGCAAGCTGGTGGTCAACAATGGCGGCCGCACCCGCAGTGAGCGCAGCAACCGGAATCAACCGTGCTGAACAGGTTCAAGAAAAGCAAAAAGCCGCGATTTCTCGCGGCTTTTGCAGTATCTGGCGCCCGAAGTTGGACTCGAACCAACGACCCCCTGATTAACAGTCAAGTGCTCTAACCGGCTGAGCTATTCGGGCGGGGAGGCGCATTATACTGACCGAATCCTGGAAGATCAACACCCCCTACCAACAATCGGAAACCGCTCCTTCCGAGGTTTTCCGGTTGGCCTGGTCCAGGGTCATCTTGCCGCAGCTGTCCTTGACCTGCGTACCCGCCGGAGATGCCGTAATCGTGAACGTGGAACCATCTCCCTTGTAGCTAAGGTTGTATCGCGTCGCCCCCCCTTCACGCGGCGAGACCTTGCTGGGCAGGGTGTAGCCCGAATAGGAGTTATTGCTGGAGTGATAGCGTTCCGCACGTTGCGCGTACTCGGCCAGGTCCGCCTTGGCCACTGCGCGATGTGATCGCCTTACATACTCCTGGTACGACGGAATGGTGATGGCCGCCAGGATGCCGATGACGATCACCACCACCATCAATTCGATCAGCGTGAAGCCCGCTGTGCGATGAGGCGCATGAAAATGCTGCATGGACGTGGTTCCTCGCACCGGAGTCACTGGAGCTGCCGCCAGGATTGGCGACCGCAGGGATAAGGCAGGTACAGCGACTGGCTGCCGGCGGCACCCACAACCATCCAGCACGAACTTCCTCCCGGTGGACCTTCCTTGCCACTACCGAGTCGCGGTATCACCGACAGGGATACATCCTTGATCGGGGCGGTTCCCTCGGTCTTCAGCGAAAGGCCCGCCGTGCCCGCCGCGGGCTTGACGCCCTTGGGCGAACCGGTGCGGACATTCTCCAGGGCGGGCGCACCAGTCAGCGAAGAAAGACCAAACAACCAGTTCGATCCACTCGTCGAGCAACCCACGGATTCCAGATTCGGCACATAGGTCGGCATGAACATGATGCCGCTGACCAGCAGCGGATTGCCAACAAACCGCTCACCATTGCTGGCGGGAAGATTGATCATCCAACCCTGCGCACTGGCCGGCGCACTCCCTGCAACAATCTTGCGCGCCTCTGCACCAGTCGCCGGGACATCCGCTGTATAGGGCGCCAGATTGGCGGACGTCAGTGTCGACGTCACTCTCTTGCCGGCAATGTCATTGACCGCATACAACGCTTGTCGCGAGGTGTCGTCCTTGTCGGTATTGAACGAGAAGCTGCCCGTACCGAAGTACAGCATCACACCGCCAGATGGACCCGTCGCAGCAGTCATGCCGCCGGTGATCGGCTGGCGGAAATTCCGCGCGCTGGTGTCCTGGCTCACCTGGGTAGTGAACACGGGAACGGTAAGCGTCGTGTTGGCGCTGCTGGTGAGATCAAACTTCCAGATAGCACCGCGCTGATCGGCGGCGTAGACCGTATCGGCGAGACCATCGCGTCCACGCACGTCCTGGCTGTCGCCACGCCAGCGATCCACTACCACCACGTTACCCAACCCATTGTCTCCAGAGATATTGGCTCCCGACGCATTGCCTTCCACCGCCTCGATCATCCGCGTGGAGCCGGACGCCATATCCACGACAAACAGAACAGCCTTGCGGCTGGCACTGCTGTAGCCGTTACCGAAGATCGCCTTCCATGCAACCGTCTTTCCTTCCTTCACCGGCACGATCACCGGCTTGCCCAGCACAAAGCCGATGTTGTTGCGTACGCCCTCGTCCAACGACATGTTGAGGTCGCTGATCTCCCAGAGCGCCTGTTTAGTGCCAAAGGTTGCCGGGTCACTGACGTTCAACGCGAACACCGAGCGGCCACCAGCACCGGCCGTACCGACCAGCCCCGTCTGCCAGGTACTGCCGATGAGCATGTCCGATATGGTGATCGGACCATCGACGAAATAGCGATGCCGGAAGGTCTGATCAGCGGTATCAGGCTTATACGGGAACAGCAGGTTGGCCATGTGGCCCAGCGAGGTTGCCGGAATATATGCAAAGCGCTCGGTCCCACCCGTACTGTCCATCTCACCCGATGCCCCCATGCCACCGTCGAAGGCATGCAGCATGCCGTCATTGGCGCCGACATAGACCGTATAGCGGCCATTCTTTGCCTTGGTGTCCAGGTACTTGGCATAGCTGACGGCATAGTCGGTGCCGAGCTGGCGATAGCCATAGTCATCAACAGGCGAACTCACCACCGGGGCCGAGTTGACGATATCGCCCAGCGGCGTGGTGCGATCGCGGTACTTGCCGCCGTTGCGCTTCTCCATCGTCGCATCCGCTTTCAGATAACGGATGGCGGTGCTGATATCGGCATCAATGGTCTTCAGCTTGTCAGTCGAGCACACCAGCATCGCTGCGTACTTGCCATCCGGCTTGCTGCACAGATCGGCCAGGCTGATATCGGCCGAACCGAAGTCAACCAGCGTACCCGCCTTGTTGGCGACGATGCGGCGACCCGTCGAAGACAACTTCGCCGATGCCTCCCAGGCTTCGCTGAACACAGCGACCTGGTCGCTGTTGATCTTCACGGTCGAGGCCTTGAGCTTGCTCGACCAATCGGTCGCACCGTTGCGGATGTCGTAGCTTGGCGTCACCGAAAGCGACCCTGCACCGATGCGGGCACCGGTCATGCCAATCGTCCCCGACGGCGACTTGCCACCGGTGATCGATTCCAGCACACGACGCATTGCAACCGTCACATCACTGGGCGTCTGCGCGTTTATGAACTCACCGCGGCTGTTGAGCGCGGCATGCCAGATTTCGTCAACTACCGCTCCATCGTCAACCTTCGATGGATCTGGATTGCTGTCCCAGTTAGGCGGATTCTTGAACGGGTCCGCCGTGGCGGCAGCATTCACGCCGTAAATCCGCCCCTGCGCGCCAAGCGTGACACCGTAGAAGTTCATGTGCAGATCTGCCTGGCAATCCAGCCGCTTCCAATCGGCACTACCACGGTCCAAGGTCGCGCAACGCTCGTCCACCGGCACCTGGCCCGTGGCAAAGCCCGTGCCCGTGCGCAGCGGCGTTTTGCTGCCCGAATAATAGGCGGCGGTAACATCGGCCATCGTGTTGCTGTAGCTGTCCGCGAACGGAAGGCGGGGGAGATTGGTCGAATTGACCGCATCGGCATTGCCAAACGAGCCGTTCGGAGTATTGCCTGAGTTGGTGTAGCCGTCGGTGAACAACATGCCGCCGTTTCGCTGGCAGGCCCGAACTACCGGCGCGCCGTCGTCCGTACGACGGAACTGTTCCGCCATGTACTCCACGGCGCGACGATTGGGCGTGCCGCTGATCGGATTCAATCCATAGATCTGCTCATACAGATCGGCACGATTGGTCACCAGGTCATGCATCTTCACGTCCTTCAGGACATTGATCGTGAAGTAGCCCACCCGCATGTTGTCGACGCCATACAGCGCCTCCGCAGATGCACCGATGATGGCAAGCGTGCGGTTGCGGTGATATTGAAACCAGTTGGCGAAGTTCTGGATCGCCAGGCCGTAGGCTCCATCGACGTCGTAGTTCTCACTCTTGATCTGGTAACGGCGAAGGTTGCAGTTGGGGCCACAGGCGCCAGCGATTACAGGACGGTTCGCATTGTCGCTCTTGTAGCCGAAGGGAGCGGGAGCGTTCTCCGGCAGATAGAACGTCGCCGGGAAGTACTCCACCCCATACTTCACAGAAGAAGTGATACTGCGAGCGGCAGTCTGCCAGGCGCCATTGCGGTAATAGCGATTGTCCGTGCCAGTCAGACTCGGGATACGCATGCCATCGACAAACTGGAACTGCTCGCCACTCCGCGAACGGACGCTCGTCATGTCATACGAGTAACTGTAACCGGGGAAGGTGGAGCGCGGATCGGCCAGCGCCCCCTTGATGGCAGCCTTGCCCCAGCGCGTTCCGTCCGCCCTTATCCACGGATTGTAGGTAACCGCAGGATTGTAGTAGCTGGCGTTGTAGACATGCGACCTGGCAAAACCGAAGATGTCCAGGGGCGGAATGGCTTGACCAGCACCGTACTTGGCATTGAATTCCCCATGTGGATACAGGAAGAGATAGCAGTCCGCATAGGCGTTGTTGTTGCGGTCATAACAGTTCGACCCGATGTTACTGAACTGCCCTGCGGCGCTGAAGAAGCTGCCGGTCGAGCTGTTCCAGATCATGCGACCATCGCCGCCGGGGAACATGCGTTCGAACATCATCGAGTTGGAGTCATCCACTGCCATGATGAACGCAGGTGGTGTCTGCACCTGCACGTTCATCGGCTCCTGCGCCAACACACCCTGCGCCTGCGCGGCCATCAGGGTATGCACCAGGTAGCCGCCGGCGGCGACAACGGCAAGGCCTACGCCCGCCAGGATCCTACGATTTCGCGTGTTCATGGGTTCCCCACCCTCACAGCTTGAATACGGTATCGACCGCCGAGCGCGACGTCGCGTCGGTGGCCGTGTCGCCGGCGTACGTCGTGATCTGGTAGACCGGTGTTGCAGCCTCCAGCGGCTTGCCCATGTCCAGCGCCCCCTCTCCCTGGATGCAGCCCTGGATCTGCCGGACCTTCACTGCCGGCTTGTTGCCGAGCTTGGTCGTGGCGACCCAGTCCGAAGGATCGAAGCCATCGTCGCAGCGTTGATCGATGTCGGCCGAGCTGACGGCCGGGCTATCCCCAGGCGACTGCCGGTTGGCAATCTTCTCTACGGCGTTCTCGGCACTGCGGGCCGCGCCCTCTGCATTCTGGAAGGCCACGTTGCCGGCACGGTAACCGGATGCCATGCGCTCCTGCATGCCGGCCACCTGCATGCCTATCACGCCCAGCAGCGCCAGCATGATCAGCAGAATCAGCGCAACGTAGAGCACGGCACCACGCTGCCGGACAGGGGCAGAGAAAGTGCGGCGCGAAGACAGCTTGATGGAGCGCATGGTCGTCAATTCCCGAACAGGCGGTTGCGCAACGCAACGGAAACTTCATAGGCGCCACGGTGGCGCTGGTCATAGGGGTCGCCCGGCGCGATGGTCACGCCGAGCACGCCCAGATACGTGGCTGCCGAGCCTGGAGCCTGTGCCGACGCACGCTGCGGGCTGCGGGCAAGCAATCCCACCTGCACCATGCCGACTCGACGCCATGGGCCCACGGCGGTCGCATCCATTGCGGTACTGATGTCACTGGCCACGCGCTGGTCGACGATGCGGCCGCTGGGCGGCGTGGAGAGAGAAATATCCGCTGTTGCATCAAGGCCGTACAGCAGCTGCATGCTCTCGATACCCTCCACCAGCTCCTCGCCGTCACCGTAGCCACCGGCACCATTGGCACGGGCGCGGTACAGGGCCGGCTCATTGTTGCCATTGCTCGCGATGTAATACACCAGGCCATCGGCGCGATACAGCATCGTCATCGCGTTGTTGACGGAGTAGCCGGTCAGATCCAGCTTCTCGATCTTGACCGTGGATCCACTGATGCTGGCCGGGAACACATCGGCGCGAGTGCAATCGGCCAGAGCGAACACCGTCGGAGTGCCGGCAGCACCCGCCTTCAGGCGCGCCATGCCGTCACTGGACACCGTCACCGTAGTTGTAGTGCCATCCACACCCACGCCTGTCACAACAGCCCCTTCCGGGCTCAACAGGCGAAGCACAAGCACATCACTGCCCGGCAATGGCGCCGGCTTCAGGCTGCTGATGCTCTTGGGCATGGATATCGCTGCGCTCCACGTGCGCCCCAATGTCAGTGTATTGGTCGGGGCGGTGCCTGCGGCCTCATACCCCTGCACTGGCACCGAGAAGTCCAACGGATCTCCGCTGCCAGCGGCGATACCAAGGTTGTAGCGGACATCGCCAGTGTTCTTGATCACGTGCGCCTGATCGTTCACGCAACCAAAGTGACCTGCCATGCGCAGGTCACGCTGCAGGAAGTCCAATGCGAAGCGCGCGTTCTCCTGGGTTCGGGCAGCTCCTTCTGACAGGCGCGAAGCCGCGCGGGAAGCGATGAATATCTGCGTGATGCCCAGCAGAAGCACCAGACCGATGACCATGGCGATCATCAGTTCGATCAACGACAGACCTCGGGCTCGTGAATACGGACTCATGGACGCGCTCACAGGAAAGTGGTCAGGCCGAAGGTGGTGAGGCTGTCAGGCTCCTTTGGATCCCAACGCTGATCACCCCAGGTAATGGCCACACTGACCAGACCGGTGCTCTGGGTAAACTGGACCTCTGCACTGGCCTTGTCACCGAGTGTCTTCACGACCTCACACTGCCAGCGTGCCACGTTGGTCTTCGGCGTCACCGCTGCGCCGGTCGGCCAGGCACATGCACCATTCGCCGTCACTGCTCCCGCGGAAAACGAGGCCGACGAGTAAGCTCCGCCGGCAAGCGTATCGGTGCGCTGGGCGCGCATCAGCTCGATCAGGTCGTTTGCCAGATTGGTAGCCTGGGTCCGGTAATTGGCACTCTGCACGAAGCGCACGCTTGTCGTCTGCAGCAAGGCAAAGCCGAGCAACCCGAACGCCAGGATCAACAATGCCACCATTACTTCGATCAGGCTGAAGCCGCCCTGGGACGAGCGTGGAGAGGCAAGGTTGCGACGATTCATGAGCAGGTTCCCTTGGTCACCCGGACCTGGCCGGATTTGTTGATCGTCAATGTGCTGCGCTGTTCGCCGGCCTTGCAGGACGCCGGGGACAGCACCACCGTCTGATCTTCCGCGGCCTTGCGACGGCCACGGCCATCAAAGGCAATGGTCGCACCCGGGGGGCCGACCACGCTCAGCTGCGGGTTGCCCAGGGAGAAGCGCAGCACGCTGTCTTTGCTGCCCAGCACGCCATCCGCGTCAAGATCTGACCAGGCCAGCAGCCCCTTGGACCATTCACCATCACAGGCCTGGCCATCGGTACTGCCACAGATGCCGCCACCCCGGTTGTTGCGGATGGCCTCGCTGCGCGCGAGGTTGGTCAACGCGATCACTTCGTTGTTCGCCGTCGCCAGACGGTTGGAGCGCATCATGCTGCGGAAGCTCGGATAGGCGATCGACGCCAGGATCACGAAGACCATCAGCGTGACCATCAGCTCAATCAGCGTGAAGCCCTTGGACCGGCGCAAAGACATTGGACGCTCCCCAGCGTGTTGGTGGCCACGATGGCGCACCAGCCTGCCGCCGGCAAGCGGCGGCAGGATGAACGGTAAGATCCGGGCGACGGGCGTCAAAGGGTTGACAGCCCCTACCCTGTTGGCCGCCCGTGGCGCGGGTCGGAGTCCGGGGGATCCGACCCCGGCCTGTCAGGCCAGCACCTGGTAGCAGGGCTGGTACTCGCCGGAGATCTTCATCCGGCGCTGCTCGACGAAGGCACGCAGCAGCGCGTCCAGGGCCTGCATCATGTCGGGGTCGCCATGGATCTGGAACGGCCCGAACTCCTCGATGCGGCGCATGCCGTCTTCCTTCACGTTGCCGGCCACGATGCCCGAGAATGCCCGGCGCAGGTCGGCCGCCAGCGCGTGCGGCGCACGCCCGTGATGCAGGTCCAGCGCCGCCATCGCTTCGTGGGTCGGCACGAACGGCTGCTGGTATTCCCACGGAATCTCGATGGACCAGTTGAAGAAGAATGAGTCCTTCTGCGCCAGGCGATGCTCGCGCACGCGCTTGATACCGGCCGACATCTTCTTGGCCACCGCCACCGGATCGCCGATGACGATTTCGTAGCGCTCAGCCGCGGCGTCGCCCAGGGTCAGGCGGATGAAGCGGTCGATCTGCTCGAAGTACGGCGCGGCCACGGTCGGGCCGGTCAGGATCAGCGGGAACGGCAGATCCTTGTTCTCCTCGCGCAGCAGGATGCCGAGCAGGTACAGGATCTCCTCGGCGGTACCCACGCCACCGGCGAACACGATGATGCCGTGGCCAATGCGGACGAAGGCCTCAAGGCGCTTCTCGATGTCCGGCATGATCACCAGGTGGTTGACGATCGGGTTCGGCGACTCGGCGGCGATGATGCCCGGCTCGGTCAGGCCGATGTAGCGGGTCACCGTACGGCGCTGCTTGGCATGGGCGATGGTCGCACCCTTCATCGGGCCCTTCATTGCGCCCGGGCCGCAGCCGGTGCAGATGTCCAGGCCACGCAGGCCCAGCTCGTAGCCGACCTGCTTGGTATACAGGTACTCGTCGCGCGAGATCGAGTGGCCGCCCCAGCAGACCACCAGGTTCGGGTCACCCGGGTTGAGGATGCGCGCGTTGCGCAGCAGCCCGAACACCGCATTGGTGATGCCCTCGGACGACTCCAGCTCGGCCGCATAGGCCGGGCCCATCTCGATGGCCATGTAGGCCAGGTCACGGACCACCGCGAACAGCAGCTCGGCGACACCGCGGATGATTTCGCCATCGACGAACGCCATCGCCGGCGCATTGGCCAGGTCGATGCGTACGCCGCGATCCTGCTGCGCCACCTGGATGTCGAAGTCGGGATAGAGATCGCGCGCCGCGCGCGGATCATCGGAAGCACTGCCACTGGTCAGCACGGCCAGCGCGCAGCGGCGCAGCAGCTCATGCATGCCGCCGCCGGAGGCATCGCGCAGGCGCGCAACCTCGGCCCGCGACAGCACATCCAGTCCACCGCGCGGGTAGATCCGCGCGTCCTGCACCGGCAGCGTCCGCGCTGCCTTTTCATTCGTTGTCATATCCACTTTTCTGCTTCCTTTAAGGTGTCCGACTGTACTGCCGCCCCCTTAAAAAGCAAAACGGCCGGGAAGCCCGACCGTTGGATAGGTGCGTCCCGCGTTCGCCGCTTCGGGACCGCTTCGGCGGCATCTGCGCCGCGCACGTGTCTGGATGCTACGCCGATGCAGGCACCCCCGCAAGGACTTTAGCCTGAACGGAAAACGGCCGGGTTTCCCCGGCCGTTTCCTTTACTGCTTCAGGCTCTGACGGATCAGAACTTGTACTTCAGGGTCAGCTGCATCGACCAGCGCGACACACCGGTGTTGCCCTTGTCGTTGTTGTTTTCCTGGATGGTCGGGGTATCGGTGGCACCGGTGAAGTTGTAGATGTACTTGCCGGTTGCCGGATCGATACCTGCGTAGCTGGCCACGCGGGAGGTGGAGTTGAAACCGTAATCTTCAATACGGCCCCACTTCTTGTTCAGCAGGTTACCGACATTCATGATGTCCAGCGCCAGCTCACCCTTGTGCTCCTTCACGAAGCCCGGGAATTCCTGGGCGATGTGCAGGTCGAAGCTGTTCACCCACTTGGTGCGGAAGGCATTGGCCGGAGCAATTTCGCCTTGGTACTTGGCCAGCTGCGGGTTGGCGGCAAGCCATTCGAAGAACGACTTCTCCATCGCCGCACCGCCGGTGAACTTGACGTCGCCCGGGCCCTTCGGCACGTAGAACAGGTCATTGAAGTAGCCGGCGCCGGTGGTGGCAGCAGCATCGCCGTTCATGTCGTTGTAGTAGATGTAGCTGAACGGACGACCCGAACGGCCTTCGTAGAACAGGCCCACGGTGGTGTTGTAGTTGCCGAAGAACGCCTTCTTCCAGTTGATCGAACCGGTCACGCGGTCCTTGATCGCATAGCGCGAATCATAGGCCACGTTCTCGTTGGCGGTGCCGATCAGGGTGCTGCCCCAGTTGGAGGTGTTCTGCGAGCTGGTCAGCGGACTGACTTCCTTCGCGGCGGTGTAGGTATAGGCCAGCGACCAGCCCCAGTTCTCGGTCAGCGGCTTGTTCAGGCCAGCGGTGAACTGGCGGCTGCTGCCCTTGTCGGTGTTCTTCATGAGCAGCACGTCGCCCATGTCGGTCGGACGATTGGCCTTGCCGCCCGCACCATTGCTGCCTTCACGGATGGAGCAGTTGGTGCCGGCACATGGCGTGTAGCCCGCCGGATTCCAGTACAGCTCGCGGCCATCCTGGCCAATACGGGTGTACGACGGGCCACCAGCGTTCTTGTACAGGTCAAGGCGCTCGAAGTAGATCGCGCTCTTGACCTTGGTGTACAGGAACTCAGCCGACGCAACGATGCCATACCACGGCAGCTCGTGATCGAAGGCGATGTTGGACTTCCACACCGACGGCAGCTTCAGGTCAGGCGCAGCGATGTCCACGTTCTGACGACCCGCACCGGAGGTCGGGATGTACGGCGGATTGACGCCCGGGGTGAAGATGCCGTTCTGGTTGCGGACGGTGTACTCGGTGTAGTTCAGACCGGTGTTCTGGTAGGCACCGGCAAGCCACACGTTCGGGGCAGCGCCGCCGAACAGGCCCACGCCACCGCGCAGCTGGGTCGGACGATCGCTGTCGAAGGTGTAGTTGAAGCCGAAGCGCGGCTGCACCAGCTTGCTGTCAGGCAGCTGCGTGTTGTCGTACCCGTACAGCTCCATGATGCGCGGGTTGTACAGGCGCTGGGTGCCGAAGTCCGGCATGTCGACGCGGACGCCGGCCTGCACGGTCAGATTGCTGTTGACTGCCCAGCTGTCCTGGATGAACACGCCGGTGTTCTTCAGCGTGTACTTCGCCGGGATGTCGTCGTAGCTGCCGCCAGCTGCCGGGGCACGCACAACGTACTGGTTCACGCGGTTGGCAGCGAAGTCGGCCAGGCTCGAGAACGTGTACGCGCCGTTGACGTTACGACCGTAGTAGTTCATCAGATCGTTGTCGGAATAGTCGAAACCGAACTTGACGGTGTGGTCGCCTACGTACCAGGTGGCGGCACCAAAGGCGCTCAGTTCCTTGCTCTCGACCGCGTTGACGTGCGAGTTCTGCTCGGTACCGAAGTACAGCGAGTCATTGCCGCTGGCACCAAAGCCGCGGACCTGGATGTGCGGCAGGTTCGACGGGGTGGTGCGGACCGACGTGTATTCCTTGTGCGAAATCTTGAACTCGGTCGAGAAGTTCTCGGACCAGTCACTGAACAGTTCGCCCATCCAGGATTCATAGGTCTTCGGCTGCTGGTACCAGAAGCTGCTCAGCGAAACCGCGCTGTTGCTGATCTGCGGGAAGCGGACAACATTCTGCTCGAGCTTGTTGTAACGCACCGCGGCACGGTGGTTTTCGTTGATGTTCCAGTCGATCTTCAGCGCATACTCTTCGACTTCGGTCTTGTTGGCCGGTGCGTTGAGCGAACCTGCGTCGAAGCCATAGCCGGTCGCGATCTGCTGCGCACGGGCGATATCGGCATCGGTGATGGTGCCCTTGCCGTACGGCGAATCGGTCAGGCTGACGCCCGGGGCCGAACGCTCCATCTTTTCGTAGTTGGCGAAGAAGAACAGCTTGTCCTTGACGATCGGGCCGCCGAAGGTCATGCCGTAGGTCTTTTCGTCATCGAAGCCGTTGAAACGGACACCATCCAGGTTCTTGCGAACCATGTCCTTGTCGCGGTACGCGTAATACACGGTACCGCCGAAGTTGTTGGTACCCGACTTGGTCACCGCATTGATCACCGCGCCCGTACCGCCGGCAATGGTGGTGTCGTAGTTGGCGATGTCGATGTTGATTTCCTGGATCGCATCCATCGACACCGGCTGACGCTCGGTCGGCAGGTTGTTGGATTCCAGGCCGAACGGATCGCCGGCACCGATACCATCGATGCGGATCGCGTTGTAACGGGTGTTCTGGCCACCGACCGAGATCGCACCGTCTGCCTTGCTGACCTGCGAGATGCGCGGATCGAGGCGGATGTAATCCTGGATGTTGCGGTTCACCGACGGCAGCGAATCCAGGGTTTCGCGATTGACGTTGGTGCCGGTGCCCATCTTGTAGGCGCTGAACAGGTCGCTGCCCACTGCAGCGGCCACGACCTGGACAGCATCCAGGTTGGTGGCGGCAACATCGCCGGCCAGGTTGGCATTGACCGTATTCACCTGGTTCAGGTTGAGGTACACACCGTCTTCGGTCTTGGTGCCCTCACCCGGCTTGGTGATGGTGATGGTGTACGGACCACCCACGCGCAGGCCGCGCGCGTTGTAACGACCCGACGCATCGGTGGTCGCGCGCGAAACAGTGCCCGACTCGGTGTGGGTGATGGTGACTTCAGCACCGGCCACGGGGGTGCCCGCGTTGGACACGACCTGGCCGCCGACACCGGCAGAGGTGCTCTGGGCGAAGGCGGGAGCGGCGGCGAGCGCAGCCACGAGACCAAGGGTGAGCTTGGACATCCGGAATGGGTGAGTCATTGTTCGGTAGCCTCGATGCGAGTTGGCGATGGCGGAAAAAAAGCGCATCCAAGCAGCCTTGCGGGCGGCTGTTCGGACATTTATCTGGGGTTCCCTACCGTGAACGGCAGCTGCCGCAACGGTTAACACTAGATTAACACGCTACGCTTTCAATGTGACGGTTGTGCGACAAACGGCACCGGATCGCAACGCTATCGTGACGGGATCTTCATTCCGCTTTACGAACGTCTTCACTCGTCGATGGCGGATTGCCCGCATCGAGCACCTGCCCCCGCCACGCCTGTCCAGCGGCGGACAACAGCGTCACGGCCGCCGCAGCGGCGGCCTCCGGGCCACGTGCGGCCGGGTCCTGGTCGATCGAATAGGCCCGCGCCCGCAGGGCGGTACGCAAGGGGCCGGGGTAAAGACCACTTACCCGCACCGGGCTGCGGGCCAGCTCGTCATGCAGGCTGCCGATCAAGCCACGCAGGCCATGCTGGGCAGCGCCATAGCCGCCCCAATACGCCTGCCCCACCCGCTCAGGGGCATCCACGGTGAATACCAGTGCCGCGTCTTCACGCTGGCGCAGCAACGGCAGGCAGGCCTGGGCCAGCCAGGCCGGGGCGGTCAGGGTGACGTGCACGGCACGGGCGAAACTGGCCGGGTCGGCCAGCTCGAACGGGGTCAGGCCGGGAAAGTGCGCTGCACAGACCAGCAGGCCATCAAGACGTCCCAGTTCCTGCGCCACAGCCTGGGCCAGCTCGGCATAGTCATCGGGACCTGCACCTTCCAGGTCCAACGGATACAACAGGGGTTCCGGCCCGACCGCCTGCACCTGGGCATAGACCCGGTCCAGCCGGCGTGGCTTGCGCCCCAGCAGGACCACGGTCGCTCCCGCCTCGGCGGCAGCCACAGCGGCGGCACTCCCCAGCCCACCACCGGCGCCGGCAACAAGCACCACGCGATCCTGCAACGGGCGGCCATCGAGCGCCCCGTCTGCCGGTGACGTCGATGGCCAGGCGCTCATCCCTGCGCAGCCTCTTCGACGATGCGCTTGAGCTCGCCGGCTTCGAACAGTTCCATGACGATGTCACAGCCGCCGATCAACTCACCGTTGATGAACAGCTGCGGGAAAGTGGGCAGATTGGAGAAGCGCGGCAGGTTGGCGCGGATCTCGGGCTCTTCCAGCACATTGACCGTGCGCAGCGCAACGGCGCCTGCGGCCATCAAGGCCTGCACGGCACGGCTGGAATAGCCGCACATGGGGTATTGCGGGGTGCCCTTCATGAACAGCACGAGCGGGTAACGATCCACCTCGGCCTGGATTTGCTGCATTACCGCCACACCTCACTCCTTGCTTCGCCGGACAAACCAACCGTGATGGTCGGCTAGACTGCCCACGGTAGCCCCCATTGTAAGCCGATGGTACCGGCTGCCGCCGCCCCCTGGCCACGAACCTGTCCATGCCCGTCGAATTGCCTGCCCTGCCCTACCTTCCCTCGTCCCTGCAGCCGCACCTGTCGGCACAGACCGTGGAACTGCATCACGGCCGCCACCATCGCACCTACGTCGACGCGGTCAATGCCACCATCGTCGGCACCGAATGGGAAGAAGCCACACTGGAGGACATCGTCCGCCACGCCCAGGGCGCGCTGTTCGATGCCGCTGCCCAAGCCTGGAACCACGGCTTCTACTGGCAGTGCCTGCGCCCGCGTGGCGGTGGCGAACCGCAGGGCCGCCTGGGCGAACTGGTCAAGCGCCAGTTCGGCGACGGCCAGCGTCTTCGCGAAGAGTTCAACCGAACCGCGCTTGGCCTGTTTGGCTCCGGCTGGGTGTGGCTGGTACAGCACCCGGGCGGGCAGCTCGGCCTGCAGGCCACGCGCAACGCGGGCACGCCGCTGACCGGCGACAGCACGCCGCTGCTGTGCTGCGATGTCTGGGAGCACGCGTACTACACCGACTACCAGAATGATCGCGCGCGTTATCTGGAAGCGTTCTGGCAACTGGTGAACTGGGAGTTCGCCGAGAGCCAGCTGCGCTGATACGGACAGGCATCCGCCGGGCATGGCCCGGCGCTACCGGTATCACGCTGCGCCGTGGCGGCGGCCCACCTTTTGGTAGGCCTGCCTTGGTAGCTGCCCACCTTGGTGGGCATTGCCGGCCAGCGGCCGGCACTACCGCGATCAGCGACGTCTGCCGGCCGACGGCCGGCATCACCTTGGTCAGCCGTTGCGCAACGCGTGCACGGCCGGGGCCACCTGGGCCTGGCGGTCCAGCTCCAGGCCGACCTGCACCAACGCATCGGCCAGTACACCGGCATCATCGTCGCGCAGCGTCGCGTGACCGACCTTGCGGCCGTCACGCGATTCCTTGCCGTAGTCGTGCCAATGGCCGCTGGCCTGCTGCAGGACCGGCGTCGGGTCAGGCATCGCCCCCAGCCAGTTCAGCATGCAGGCATGGCCAAGCATGCGGGTACTGCCCAACGGCAGGCCAAGCACCGCGCGCAGGTGGTTCTCGAACTGCGAGGTTTCGCTGCCTTCGATGGTCCAGTGACCGGAGTTGTGCACACGCGGCGCCATCTCGTTGGCCAGCAGTTCACCGTCGCGGCAGAACAGCTCCAGCGCGAACACACCCACGTACTGCAGGTGTTCGGCGACACGCTGGGCATAGCCGATCGCCGCTTCGTGCTCGGCAGCGGACAACACCGCCGGCGCCACGCTGGCCGACAGCACGCCGTCGACATGCCAGTTGCCGGTGACCGGCCAGGCCTGGAAGCTGCCATCGCGGCCGCGCACGGCCACCACGCTGACTTCGCGCTGGAAGGCGACGAAGCCCTCGAGGATCAGCCCGGTGCGCTCGACCTGCGCACCCAGCGCCTGCCAAGCCGCATTGATGTCCGCTTCGCTGCGCAGGCGGAACTGGCCCTTGCCGTCGTAGCCCAGGCGGCGGGTCTTGAGGATGCACGGCAGACCGAATTCGGCCGCCTTGGCCGCCAGTTCTTCGCGGCTGCGGATATCGGCGAACGCCGGCAGTGGAATGCCCAGCTGCTGGAACAGGGTCTTCTCGCTCAACCGGTCCTGGGCCACGGCCAGCGCCGACGGCGGCGGGTAGACCGGCACGCGGTCGGCCAGCCATTGCGCGCTGTCAGCGGGCACGTTCTCGAAATCGAAGGTCACCACATCGACTTTGGCAGCGAAGTCCGCCAGCGCCTGCCTATCATCGAAGGCGCCGACGGTGAGCGGCGCCAGTGGGCCGCTGCAGGCGTCGGCCGCCGGATCGAACAGTTCGAAGCGCAGTCCCAGCGGCGCACCGGCCAGGACCATCATTCGGGCGAGCTGACCGCCGCCGAGGATGCCGACGGTCAGGCTCATTGGCGCGGATCGTCGTGGGCCATCACGTCTTCGGTCTGGCGCGCGCGGAAGCTGTCCAGCGCCAGCCCGATGGCCGGCTGGTCGCTGGCCAGCATCGCCGCGGCGAACAGCGCGGCATTGGAAGCGCCGGCATTGCCGATGGCGAAGGTGGCGACCGGGATGCCGGCCGGCATCTGCACGATCGACAGCAGCGAATCCATGCCGTTGAGGGCCTTGGACTGCACCGGCACGCCCAGCACCGGCACCGCGGTCTTGGCCGCGATCATGCCCGGCAGATGCGCGGCACCGCCGGCGCCGGCAATGATCGCGCGCAGCCCGCGCGAACCCGCCTGCTCGGCATAACTGAACAACACATCCGGCGTCCGATGCGCGGACACCACCTTCACTTCGAACGGAACACCCAGAGCTTCAAGCTTCTGGGCGGCGTGCTGCATGGTTTCCCAGTCGGAGCGGGAACCCATGACGATGCCGACAAGCGGCGCGATCGGGTTGGGGGTCATTGGCCGTCACCTGCCTTAAAGACGTATTCTAGCCATCTTCCACGCAAGACGAAGAACCATGGATCGCAAGCTGCTCGACCTGCTGGTATCGCCCGACACCCGCCAGCCCCTGTCCCTGCTGGATGGCAAGGGTCTGGAAGCCCTCAACCGGGCGATCGCCGCCGGCACCATCAACCGCGCCGATGGCAACCCGCTGGCGCAGCCGCTGCGCGAAGCCCTGGTCACCCGCGACCGCAAGCAGGTATTCCGCGTCGACGACGGCATTCCGGTGTTGCTGGCCGAAGAGGCCATCCCGACCGCACAGATCGCCGACTTCCCGGCCGCATGAGCGCGCTGCCGACGCCGGACCCAGCCGTCGTCGCGGCCGATGTGGCCCGCGCGTTGGCCGAGGACCTGGGCAGTGGTGACGTCACCGCCGCCCTGCTGCCCGACCAGTCGGACAGCGCCTACCTGCTGTGCAAGCAGGATGCGGTGATCGCGGGCCGCCCGTGGTTCGATGCCACCCACCGCGCACTTGATGCGGACGTGCAGATCGAGTGGCGGGTGGCCGAAGGCGACCATGTCAGCGCCGGTACCGTGCTTGCGCTGCTGCATGGGCGCAGCCGCAGCCTGGTCAGCGCCGAACGCACCTCGTTGAATTTCCTGCAGACGCTGTCCGGCACCGCCACCACCACTGCCCGCTACGTGGCTG
>NZ_QAIJ01000122.1:9249-10805 GCF_003060985.1 Stenotrophomonas sp. HMWF023 | reverse complement strand
CCCCACCCGCAGCCCCCGGTCCAGCCGGAGGGCCACCACCGGTAGAACGGACCCCGATGAAGATTCCCTTTGCAGCCGTGCTCGCACTCAGTCTTCTTGTCCCGGCTGTCGCCTTTGCCAAGTCGACCGACCGCAATGAAGCGATGAACATTGATTCCGGCGCGCAGTCCGGCACCCTCACCGGTGACGGCAAGACCGTGCTGTCGGGCGGCGTGATCATCACCCAGGGCACGCTGGACCTGCGTTCGTCCGAGGCCGAGATCTACCTCAAGGGCGGCGAAGCCGTGCGTGCGGTGTTCACCGGCAAGCAGGCCAAGATGAAGCAGCAGCTCGACGATGGCAGCTGGATGGATGCGGTGGCCGACCGGATCGACTACGACATCACCACCGAGATCATCACCCTGACCGGCAACTACAAGGTCACCAGCGCGCGCGGCACCAATGCCGGCCAGCGCATGGTCTACAACACCCGCAGCGGTGAGATGAACTCCGGCGGCGATGGCAGCCGCGTGCGCACCGTGATTCCGCCGAAGAACAAGACGCCTGCGGCCGCCCCGGCTGCGGGAGGCAAGAAGTAATGCTCGTCGCAACTGGCCTGCGCAAACGCTACAAGCAGCGCGAAGTCGTCAAGGACTTCGGGCTGACCCTGGACGCCGGCGAAGTGGTCGGCCTGCTGGGTCCCAACGGTGCCGGCAAGACCACCTGCTTCTACATGATCGTCGGCCTGGTCGGTGCCGATGCCGGCAGCATCGTGCTGGACGGCAAGGACATCACCGGCGACCCGATGTACACCCGCGCCAAGCAGGGTGTGGGTTACCTGCCGCAGGAACCGTCGGTGTTCCGCAAGCTGACCGTGGCCGACAACCTGCGCCTGGTGCTGGAACTGCGCGAGGACCTGGATTCGGCTGGCCGCGAGCGCGAACTGAACAGCCTGCTCGACGAACTGCAGCTGGGGCACGTGTCCGAACAGCTTGGTGCCAGCCTGTCCGGTGGTGAGCGCCGTCGTTGCGAGATCGCGCGTGCACTGGCCGCCAAGCCGCGGCTGATCCTGCTCGACGAACCCTTCGCTGGTGTGGACCCGATCTCGGTCGGTGAAATCCAGCGCATCGTCACCCATCTCAAGCAACGCGGCATCGGTGTGCTGATCACCGACCACAACGTGCGCGAGACCTTGGGAATCTGCGACCGCGCGTATATCCTCGCAGAGGGCACCGTACTGGCTCAGGGCTCGCCCGAGGCGATCCTGGACAACGCCGACGTACGCCGCGTCTACCTTGGGGATTCCTTCAAGCTGTAACCGCGGCCGCCGGGCCCTCTCCCTTCCGTTCGGCACAGGCATGAAGACTCGGCTGCAGACATCGTTGGGACAGCAGCTGGTGCTTACGCCCCAGCTGCAGCAGGCGATCAAGCTGCTGCAGATGTCCACGACCGAGCTGGAGCTGGAAATCGCCCAGGCGGTGGAGAGCAATCCACTGCTGGACTGGTCCGACAGCAGCGACGAAGGCGCCGGTGTCGACAAGGACGCCAGCAGCGACGAGGCGGGCGGCGACAATGAC
>NZ_QAIJ01000122.1:5295-9237 GCF_003060985.1 Stenotrophomonas sp. HMWF023 | reverse complement strand
GGCGCCCGCCGAGCTGGACTGGAGCAGTGGCGGCAGCGGCGGTAGTTTCGATGATGACGACGACAACGGCAGTGCCGCCGAACGCGTCGCCGAAACCGAAACCCTGGCCGACCACCTGCTGTGGCAGCTGCACCTGACCCACCTGTCCAACCGCGACCGCAGCATCGGTGCGGCACTGATCGATTCGCTGGAAGACGATGGCTATCTGCGCGAGCCGCTCTCGGCCATTGCCGAAGCGCTGTTGCCGGCGATCCATGCCGGCGAAGACGAAATCCTGACCGTGCTGCACCAGATCCAGCGCTTCGACCCCGTTGGCGTGGCCGCACGCAGCCTCGGCGAATGCCTGCAACTGCAGCTGGACGTGCTGCCTGTCGACACCCCGTGCCTGGCCCTGGCCCGACAGGTCGCCGCCGGTCCACTGGAACAACTGCCGCGCAGCGGCGTGACGGGCCTGGCCCAGCAGCTGAAGCAGCCGTTGGCCGAGGTCGAGACCGCCGTGGCCCTGCTGCGCTCGCTGGACCCTCGCCCCGGCACCCAGATCGCTCCGCTCGCCCAGGACACCTACGTGGTGCCGGACGTGGTCGTGTGGCGGCAGAACGGCATCTGGCGCGCGGCGCTGGCCGCCCATGCCGGCCCCAAGCTGGTGATCCACCGCGGATACGAGCAGATGATCCGTCGCTGCGGTGACGCCGATGCCGGTTATCTGCGCGGCCAGCTGCAGGAAGCGCGCTGGCTGCTGAAGGGCCTGCAGGCGCGTGGCGAGACGCTGCTGCGGGTGGTGCGCAGCCTGATCCAGCAGCAGGCGGGCTTCCTTGAATTCGGCGAACAGGCGCTGCGCCCGCTGACCCTGCGCGAGATCGCCGGCGAGCTGGGCCTGCACGAATCCACCGTGTCGCGCGCGATCGCCCGCAAGCATGTGCGTACGCCACGCGGCACCCTGCCGCTGCGCGCCTTCTTCGCCTCGGGCATCGACACCGACGGCGGTGGCGAAGCGTCCAGCACCGCCATCCAGGCCATGATCCGGCGCCTGATCGATGACGAGAACCCACGCAAGCCGCTTTCTGACGCCAAGCTGGCTGACCTGCTCAAGACATCGGGAATCCCAGTAGCGCGGCGCACCGTGGCGAAGTATCGTGAGGCCATGAACATCTCCGCCTCGCACGAAAGAGTCAGAATCGTTTGACGCGCCGCCGCGCCCGGCGGAGAGGTTCATTGGCACATCCGATCAAAGGAGAAACCCGATGCGCATCGAAACGTTTGGCAAAGATGTCGAAGTCACCCCGGCCCTGCAGTCCTATGTAGAGGAGAAGCTGGCCCGGATCGGCAAACACTTCGACCAGCACTGCGAAGCGCGGGTGACCCTCAAGCTGCAGAAGACTGAACACCACGTCGATGCCAGCCTCAATATTCCGGGTCAGACCCTGCACGCTGAAGCCAATGCGCAGACCATGTATGCCGCGATCGACCTGCTGGCGGACAAGCTTGACCGCCTGGTGATCAAGCACAAGGAGAAAAAACAGCAGCACGCACCGCTGCCGGTGGGCGACAATGGTGGCTGATCGCCACCGCTCCCCGCAGACATGCCCCTGACTGACCTCCTGGCGGCCGTGCAGACCCAGCTCTGCACGGCCACCGACCGCGACAGCGTCCTGCAGGCCGCGGCCGGATTGCTGGCCTGCCGCCAGGCCAATGCCGAACAGATCTATCTCAACCTGTGCCAGCGCGAAGCGCTGGGCAGTACCGCGATCGGTTACGGCATCGCCATCCCGCATGGTCGTGCGCCGACCCTGGATCGACCCCGAGGCGCGCTGCTGCGCCTGCAGACCCCGGTCGATTTCGGTGGCGACGAGCCGGTGGACCTGGTGTTCGCCATGGCCGTTCCCGCCCACTACACCCATCAGCACCTGATGCTGCTGTCCGAGCTGGCCGAGCTGTTTTCCGCGCCCTGCATCCGCCAGGCGCTGCGCGAGGCCGGTGATGCACGGGAGCTGCGCCAGGCCCTGGACCTGACCCCACCAGCGAGCGCCGCATGAATACCAGCATCACTGCCCGCGAACTGTTCGAACAGCAGCGTGAGCGGCTTGGCCTGCGTTGGGCTGCGGGCAAATCCGGCGAGAAGCGCGAGCTGGAGGCCGGCAATACGGTCTCGCGACGCCCTTCGCTGGCCGGCTATCTCAATGCGATCTATCCCAACAAGGTGCAGATCCTCGGTACCGAGGAACTGTCCTGGCTGGACGCGCTGGAACCACGCCAGCGCTGGGAGACCATCGAAAAAATCATGCAGTCGCATCCGCTGGCGCTGGTGCTGACCCGCAACCAGCCCTGCCCGGAAGACCTGCGCGCGGCCGCCGATGAATCCGGCACGCCGCTGTGGCTGTCGCCCAAGCGCGGCCACGAACTGCTCAACCACCTGTCCTACCATCTGGCGCGTACGCTGGCGCCGCGGGTGATCCTGCACGGCGTGTTCATGGAGATCTACTCCATCGGCGTGCTGATCACCGGTGAAGCGGGATCGGGCAAGAGCGAGCTGGCCCTGGAACTGCTCAGCCGCGGTCACCGCCTGGTGGCCGACGACGCCCCCGAGTTCACCCAGATCGCCCCCGACGTGCTCGATGGCACCTGCCCGGAGCTGCTGCAGGACCTGTTGGAAGTGCGCGGCCTGGGCGTGCTGAACGTGCGCGAGATGTTTGGCGACACCGCTGTAAAGAAGAACAAGTACCTTCGGCTGATCGTCCACCTGACCAAGCCGATGACCGAACCCACCCCCCATGGTTACGAGCGCCTGACCGGCGACTCGGGCACGCGCCACGTGCTGGACCTGGACGTGCCGCTGATCACCCTGCCGGTGATGCCCGGCCGCAACCTGGCCGTTCTGACCGAGGCGGCCACCCGCCTGCACATTCTGCGTACCAAGGGTATCGACCCGGCGGCGATGTTCATCGCCCGCCACAGCAACCTGCTGGAACGGCGAACGCCCTGACCCCCCTGCCCTTCGAAGAGTCCGTCCATGAGCACCGTCAGTCCCACCGCCCCGACCCTGATCATCGTCAGCGGCCTGTCCGGCTCGGGTAAATCCGTCGCCCTGAAGACCTTCGAGGACCAGGACTACTACTGCTCGGACAACCTGCCGATCCAGCTGCTGCCGGACTTCGTGCGCAATGTCCTGAGCCACCACAACGGTGCAGCAGCGCGCCGGCTGGCGGTGGGCATCGATGTACGTGGGCAAAGCGACCTGACCCAGTTGTCCAGCTGGCGGCAGCTGGCCACCGATGCCGGCGTGGACGCCAAGGTGCTGTTTTTCGAGGCCAATGATGAAACGGTACTCAAGCGCTATGCCGACACCCGCCGCCGGCACCCGCTGAGCCAGCTGGGCCTGTCGCTGCCGGAAGCGATCGCCCGCGAGCGCGAACTGATCGCGCCGCTGCGCCGCGAAGCCGATGCGGTGATCGATACCAGTGCGTTGAACGTGCATCAGCTACGGCGCCGGATCATCACCGAATTCGCGATGGGCCATGCCACGCGCCTGTCGCTGCTGTTCGAATCGTTCGCCTACAAGCGCGGCGTGCCGGCCGAGGCCGACTTCGTGTTCGACGCGCGCGTGCTGCCCAACCCGCACTGGGATCCGGAACTGCGGGCGCTGAGCGGTCGCGAACCCGGCGTGCGCGATTACCTGGAAGCGCAGCCGGATGTGCAGCGCTACCTGGCGCAGCTGATGGATTTCCTGGATACCTGGCTGCCCAAGCTGGGTGATGGCACTCGCAGCTATGTGACGGTGGCCTTCGGCTGTACCGGTGGCAAGCACCGCTCGGTGTTCCTGGCCGAACGCTTGGCGCGCCATGCACGTGAGATGGGCTGGGAAGACGTGGCGACGTACCACCGCGAGCAGGATTGAGGGGTGGTCGGCCGGGCTGCGCCCGGCACCCGCAGAAACCACGGCAACGT
>NZ_QAIJ01000122.1:0-5276 GCF_003060985.1 Stenotrophomonas sp. HMWF023 | reverse complement strand
AGCGGGGGACGCTGCAAGTACGTCCATGTAAGCTCGGTCGCCGCATCCATGCGGCTCACGCCCCCGCTTGCTGACCCGCCCCGCCTTCGACAGGTTCCCGCGATCTGTCGGGACGGCGTTCTCTGCTGCTGTTGGTAGGTGTCGACCTTGGTCGACACAGTAGATCCACGCCATGCGTGGATGAATCTCTGTCGGGCATCGAAAAACGGATGGGGTCGGATCCCTTTTTCAACGAAAAAGGGCTCCGACTCGAGCAACGCTGAATACGGGACACAGTGCCCCTCTCCTGCTGCTATCGCCAATTCACCTTGACCTGTTAACGTGCAGTAATGACCTGTGGCATTCTCCTCGTAACACATCCTGGGGTCGGGATCGCCCTGCTCGACGTGGCGACCCGGCTTCTGCGGCAGTTGCCGTTGAAAACCGAAGCTTTCGAAGTACCGTTCGACGCAGACCTGGATGCTCTGCTCCCGCTCGCCTCGGCCGCTCTGCGGCGGGTCGATGGGGGCGAGGGCGTGCTGATCCTGACCGACCTGTACGGCGCCAGCCCCGCCAACCTTGCCGGGCAGCTGGCCCGGTTGGGGACCCCGGTTCGCCGGGTGTCGGCGCTGAGTCTGCCGATGTTGCTGCGGGTGATGAATTATCCGGAACAGGGACTGGATCAACTGCCTGCCACTGCGGCGGCGGGCACCCGTAATGGAGCGATAGTCGACGATGCTTGAACGAGAACTCACTGTGAGCAACCGCCTGGGCCTGCATGCCCGGGCCACCGCCAAGCTGGTGCAGACCCTGGCGCCGTTCCGCTGCAACGTGACCATGGCCGCCAAGGGCCGTGAGATCAACGCCAAGAGCATCATGGGCGTAATGCTGCTGGCGGCAGGGCAAGGCACACCGGTCACCATCCGCATCAACGGCGAAGACGAAGTCGCGGCGATGGATGCGGTGGTCGACCTGTTCGAGCGTCGCTTCGACGAGGACAACTGAGCGTGCCGCGCGCGCGCGCCGGCCAAGCCCCCACCGGCCAACGGCCGGTACAGCTGCTGGCCGGCCACGGCGCCGCCCGCGGTACTGCGATGGGCCGCGCCCGCGTGCGCCTGCCGCATGCACTGGAAGTAGCCGAACAGCGCGTCACTCCCTCCCAGGTTGAATCCGAGCTGGCACGCCTGCACCGCGCCGTGGACGCGGCGCGCACGGAAATGCACGAGCTGCGCCAGCGCCTGCATGGTGCGCTGAACCAGGAAGTGGGCGAATTCCTCGACCTGCATGCACTGTTGCTGGACGATCCCGAGCTCCTGTTCGGCCTGGACGAACTGATCCGCAGTGGTCCCTACAGCGCCGGCTATGCATTGCGCCTGCAGCGCGACCGCCTGGCCAAAGTCTTCGATGGCATGGACGATGCCTACCTGAAGAGCCGCATGGACGACCTCGACCATGTGATCGGGCGCATCCATGCGTTCCTGCAGCCCGAGCGCCCGGCAGCGGTGAAGGGCCTGGCCGGCGAGATCCTGGTCTGCGACAACATCGCCCCTTCCGAGCTGGCCCAGCTGCAGTCGCACGGTGTGGTCGGCATCGTCACCACTGCTGGCAGCGCGCTGTCGCACAGTGCGATCCTCGCCCGCAGCCTGCACCTGCCGTTGATCGTCAACGTGCCGCAGCTGCTGAGCAAGGTGATCGACGGCGACGTGCTGATCATCGATGGCGCCGACGGCAGCATCACCGTCAACCCGCAGGCCGACAACCTGCGTGATTACCGCGCACGCCTGAAGGAGCACGCGCGCGAGCAGCGCGAGCTCGGCCGCCTGCGCAGCAAACCCAGCCGTACCCGCGACCAGGTCGACATCGCCCTGCTGGCCAATGCCGAATCGCTGGAAGATGTGACCCAGGCGCATGCGCTGGGTGCCCACGGCCTGGGCCTGTACCGCACCGAATTCCTGTTCCTGCAGCGCAACGAACTGCCGGACGAAGAAGAACAGTTCCAGACTTACCGCGATGCGGCGCTGGGCATGAGTGGCCGCCCGGTGACCATCCGTACCCTCGACCTGGGTGCGGACAAGGCCGACCGCACCGGCCTGACCCTGAGCAACGAGGAAAACCCGGCGTTGGGCCTGCGCGGCGTGCGCCTGTCACTGGCCCGGCCCAAGGTGGCCGACACCCAGATGCGCGCGATCCTGCGTGCCTCGGCCTACGGCAAGCTGCGCGTGCTGGTGCCCATGGTCAGCACCCGCGACGAACTGCTGGCGGTACGCCGGCGCATGCTGAAGCTGGGCGAGCAACTGCGCGCCGAGGGTCACATGGTGGCCGAGCATGTACCGCTGGGTGCGATGATCGAAGTGCCCGCCGCCGCGCTGGCGCTGGAGAGTTTCATCGACCTGGTCGACTTCCTGTCGATCGGCACCAACGATCTGGTGCAGTACCTGCTGGCCGCCGACCGCAACAACGAAGCACTGGGCGAACTGTATTCACCGCTGCACCCGGCCGTGCTGCGCCTGCTGCAGATGGTGATCGAAACCGGCGCACGTCATCGCATTCCGGTGGCGGTCTGCGGCGAAATCGCGGGCGACGCACGGATGACCCCGCTGCTGCTGGCGCTGGGCCTGACCGAGTTCAGCCTGCACCCGGGCACCTTGCTGGAAGTACGCCGGGCTGTCCGTGATGCCGACCTGGGCGCCCTTCGCGCCCGCGCACCGAAGCTGCTGGGCATGCGTGACCGCCGCGGCATCGAGCGCTGGCTGGCGTTGGTGGCGGACGCGTCCTGATTCCCGCGCTACGCGCTCGCCGGGCACGGCCCGGCGGAATGTGTGGACCCGCTGGCCGCAGGCCACCGGGGTATGCGTTGAAACATCCCCTTGCGATAATGACGCGCTGAACACCCCTGTTGCCGCATCCTTGCAAGGATCGCGGCTTTTCTTATCCCGCGGGAGCTGCGATGGCTGAGGCTGTACGCCACGACAAGACTGCGCGCCAGTTGCGGATGCTGTCCGATGCTCTGGACAGCGGTCGGCTGGGCCCGGTACGCCGTCTGGTCAATACCCTGGCGCCGGCCGAGATCGGCAACCTGCTCGAATCGCTGCCTCCGGGCAAGCGCGAGATCGTCTGGGGCCTGGTCGATCCGGAGGACGACGGCGAGGTGCTGGTCCACGTCGGCGACGACGTGCGCGAGAGCCTGCTCGCGGACATGGACCCGGACGAGATCATCGCCGCGGTCGAAGACCTCGACATCGACGATCTGGCCGACCTGGTCGAAGACCTGCCGGACACGGTCATCGACGAAGTCCTCAAGTCGATGGACCGCGAGAACCGCGAGCGCCTGGAGCAGGTGCTGTCCTACCCCGAGGACAGCGCCGGCCGCCTGATGAACCCGGACGTGGTGACGGTGCGCGCCGACGTCAACGTCGATGTGGTGCTGCGCTACCTGCGCCTGCGCGGCGAACTGCCCGACCACACCGATCACCTGTTCGTGGTCAGCCGCCGCCATCAGTACCTGGGACGCGTGTCATTGGCCTCGCTGGTGACCCACGAAGACACCACGCCGATCAACCGCCTGATCGACGATGAGCAGCCTGCCATCGATGTCGGCGAGAGTGATCAGGAAGTGGCGCGGCAGTTCTCCGACCATGACTGGATCTCCGCGCCGGTGGTGGATGACAACAACATCCTGATCGGCCGCATCACCATCGATGACGTGGTCGACATCATCCGTGGCCAGGCCGAGCACCAGGCGCTGGGCGCGGCCGGCCTGGATGAGGACGAGGATCTGTTCAGCCCGGTCTGGCGCGCGATGCGACGCCGCCTGATGTGGCTGTCGGTGAACCTGTGCACCGCCTTCCTGGCTTCCAGTGTGGTCGGCCACTTCGAAGGCACCATCGACAAGCTGGTCGCACTGGCCGTGCTGATGCCGATCGTCGCCGGGCTCGGCGGCAATGCCGGCACCCAGGTGCTGGCGCTGATGGTGCGCGGCCTGGCGCTGGGCCAGGTCGGCAGTTCCAACGCACGCACGCTGCTGTGGAAGGAAGTGCGGGTCGCGCTGCTCAATGGTGTGGTGCTCGGCTCGGTGCTGGGCCTGATCGTGCTCGCCTGGTTCCACTCGCCCGGACTCTCGGCGGTGATCGCCATCGCGCTGACCTGCAACCTGTTGTTCGCGGCACTGGCCGGCGTGCTGGTGCCCTTGGGCCTGAAGCGCTTCGGCTTCGATCCTGCACTGGCCAGCGGCATCTTCCTGACCGCGGTGACCGACTCGATGGGCTTCTTCACCTTCCTCGGCCTGGCCACCATGGTCCTGCTGCACTGACTGGAACTGCCATGGCAACGACAATCGAAAACTACTTTGCGCCGGGTTGGCGCGACCAGCCTCACACCTGCGCGGCCTGCGAGTGGAAAGGCAGTTCACGGGCAATGGTGATGGAGCTGGACGAGGACGCCACCGAGTACGTGTGCCCGGTCTGCGAGAACCCGTTGCTGGTGGTGCTGCATCCGGACATGGCGCAGGTGCAGGCGGCCGCGGTGGAAGGCAACCTCGAGGCACAGGAGCAGTTGGACATCATCGCCAGCTTCCCGCGCCCGCAGTGATGCGGCGCACGATGCCGGGCCGGCCGCAGCGCACTACCATCGAAGCGACCTCGCCCTCATGGGAATCGCCATGCTTCGATCGTTTTCGCGCTGGCTGCCGCTGCTGGCCCTGCTGATGATGACCGGGTGCGCCAGTACGCCACCTGGTGCGCGCGGCCACTTCGAGGCACGTGCAGTGAAGGTGGACGGCGAAACCGCCTACTACCAGGTGTTCATTCCAGCCTCTGCCGCGCGCGCGTCGAGGCCGCTCCCGGTGGTGCTGTTCCTGCACGGCTCCGGCGAGCGCGGCGGTGACGGCGTGAAGCAGACCCACGCCGGCCTGGGCCCGTACCTGCGCCGTCACGGCGCCGACTTCCCCGCGCTGGCGGTGTTTCCGCAGGTACCCGGCCGAGAAGAATGGAGCGGCCGCAACAACCGTGTGGCGATAGCGGCACTGGACGCCACGATTGCAGAATTCGGCGCCGACCCGGCAAGGCAGTACCTGACCGGGATGTCGATGGGCGGCTACGGCAGCTGGAACATCGCCCTGGACGACCCGCAGCGCTTTGCCGCGATCGTGCCAGTGTGCGGTGCGGTACTGGCACCGCGTGCGATACGCCCCACCCTGTTCGTTGAGCAGGTGACGAACGAAGCGGATCCCTATGCGGTGATCGCGCAACGGCTGCAGCGCACCCCGATCTGGATCTTCCACGGCGCGCTGGATGACGTGG
>NZ_QAIJ01000121.1:0-2701 GCF_003060985.1 Stenotrophomonas sp. HMWF023 | reverse complement strand
AGACATGACAGGCTCCAGAGGCGGACCGTGAAGTCCAGCTGATCGATTCAGGCGCACCGGCTGATGCGCGACAGATCCATGTTGCCCTTGCGAATTGACGATAACAAACGATAGATTCAGCGGAAATACGATCAGCCCGGCTTATCAATCATGCTCAAGCATTGGCCCCCGTTGAATGCCCTGCGCGGCTTCGAGGCTGCCGCCCGGCTCGGCAGCTTCCATCGTGCGGCCGAGGAACTGCACCTGAGCCAGTCTGCCATCAGCCAGCAGATCCGCGGGCTGGAGGACTCCCTGGAACAACCGTTGTTCTTCCGCCAGGGCCGCAGCGTCACCCTCACCGATGCCGGAATCGACCTGCTGGAAACCACGCAGTCGCTGCTGCGGCAGCTGGCCAGTGGCATCCGTCGGCTCGATCAGTACCGCAAGCCGAATCAACTGATCGTCAACACCAGCCCCGCTTTCGCGCGCCACTGGCTGGTACCGCGGCTGGGTGACTTCCGCCGCCAGCATCCCCAGGCCGACCTGTGGCTGCTGACCAGCGAAGAGGCACCCGACATGACCGCGCAGACGCTGGACATCAGCATTCGCGATGATCTGCAGGCACAGGCGCATTGCGAGCATCGCGTACTGCTGCAGGACCGGCTGTATCCGGCCTGCCACCCCAACGTGCTGGCGCTACCTGTTGCCGAGCGCAGCACCCTGCACGGGGAGCGCGAAATGGACTGGAGCCAGTGGCAGGTGCAGGGCGGTGCCGATGTCGGCCAGCAGCGCGAAGGCCTGAATTTCTCCGAGCCAGGACAACTGCTGGATGCCGCGTGCCAGGGCCTGGGCATCGCACTGGTCAGCAAATTGCTGGCAGCACCGGCGCGCGCGCAGGGCCTGCTGCAGCCGCTGGATGAGGCCTGTGTACGCGGACCGCGCTGGAGCTGGTTGCTGCACGAGGACAGCGCTCGCGATCCGCTGGTGATGCGGTTCTGTGAGTGGCTGCTGGCGGAACTGGCGATAGGGTAGTGCCGGCAGCTGGCCGGCAATCCGTTCGGCATGCAGTTTGAGGTTGCCGGCCAGCGGCCCGCACTACCCATCTCAGCGCTTGGGCGTGTTCGCTTGTGCGCGCTTGATCGCCGCCTCGGCCAGCGGTGCCATCAGCGCATAGCCCTTCGCCGTCGGATGCACGCCATCGGTTGCCAACTGCGCATCCAGTCCGCCGACACGGTTGGCCATCGGTGCGTAATAGTCCAGATAGACCAGACCCCGTGCATCGGCATGGCGCTTCAGCGCGGCATTCAACGCACGCACCTTGGGTGCAGGCGTGATGCCCGGCATCCACGGGTACTCGCTGACCGGCAACACCGACGCCAGCACCACCGCGATGCGATGCGCTTTCGCCAGGTCCAGCATGGCCTGCAGGTTGTCCTCGATCATCGCCTGCGTGGCCGGGCCGGTGTTGCCGGCGATGTCATTGGTGCCGGCCAGTATCACCACCACGTTCGGGCGCAGCGCCAGCACATCCTGCGAAAAGCGCACCAGCATCTGCGCGGTGGTCTGCCCGCTGATGCCGCGATTGATGTAGCCCTTGCCGGGGAAGAAGGTGCTGCTGCCGTCCACGCCCCAGCCTTCGGTGATCGAATCGCCAAAAAACACCACGCGTGGCTGGCTGGCCCGTGGCGCTGGCAACGCGGCGTTGGCCGCGCGGTACTTCTGCAGTTGCGGCCAGTCGGACAGGCGCTGCTGCATGAAACGCACCTCGTCCGGTTGCAGCTGTTCGACCGGCCTGGTCAGCAGCGGATTGCTGGCCGCCTGCACCATCACTGGCGTGGCCAGCGAGGCAATGAGCAGACCGGCCGGTAGCCAGACCATCGAAACCATCCTGCGCATGAGCATCCTCCGCTGTCGACCTGGGCAGTCTAGCGCGGCCTGCGAAGGGTCATTTTGCCGATGCAGCCGCCCTTGCCGCTACACCGGTCACCTTGGCCGGCATCCACATGCCCGGCGTCCAGCCACTGGCCTCCAGGATCGCCTTCGGGTTGTCCTGCTGGATCAGCGCGCGCACAGCATCGCGTTTGTTGCCGGCCTGCAGGTAATACGCCTTGGCGATGCGATAGCCCACCCAGTAGCCCAGGTCGTAGGGCTCCTGCGAACCCAGCGTGTGGTTGTACAACCAGGGCTTCAGATCGGTGCTGTCCATATCCAGCGCGAACGCGCTTTCGATATGCACCTCCTTGCCCCGCGTCCACCCGGCATGCCGACCATTGCCGACGTTGCCGGAGATCAGTTCGGCGATGAACTCGGCAACACCCTCGCCCAACGACTCGCGCAGCACTGTCGCCCGCGGGTCGCCTGCTTCGTACTCGCTCACGCCGGTCTGCTGGATATGCACGTACTCATGCGCGATCACGTGCACGAAGCGGTCCTGCGCGTTGGCGTTCATGAAATCTGCCGCGCACAGCGCTTCCAGGCCGATTACCACCCCGTTCGGATGCGTCATGCCCACCGGCTTGCCGCGCCCCACCACGATCGCCACCGGCGGGAACTTCGCCTGCGGGTAGATCGCCTGCAGGTTGGCGAACACCTGCACCAGTCGCTGCCGCACCGCAGGCAACTCCGCAAGGCAAGCCCGTCCATTGGCATACACCGCAGGGTCACGCGCCATCGCGTCGGCCATGCGCTCGGCGGTGACCCGGCGCAGCTTCGCGAACTGGGC
>NZ_QAIJ01000120.1:0-12171 GCF_003060985.1 Stenotrophomonas sp. HMWF023 | reverse complement strand
GGCACGAGGGCTACGAATTTATTTCTATTCCAGGGGGCGCTGATGAAATTTTGCAAGTTGATGCTTGGATTAGCGCTGTGCCTTGCAGTGGTGACAGGTTGTTCGGCCCGTGAAGAAAAAAATAGCGAGCGCGTTGATGCCTGTTTGCCGGTCATAAACGCATATATAAAGGCGTCTCGCGGATGGGTTGAAGGTGTCTACGATGTTGTTCCTGAGGGTAGAAGCCGGGGGCTTCGTGGGTATGCAGTAATGCATCACGAAGACAAAGGTAAGCTGCCTTCCGAGGAGCTCAAGTCATTTCATGTTGATTTAGATTCAAAGTGCAAGGCTGTAGTCGGTGAACTTGGGTATCAGTGATAAGGGTCTGCCTTCGCGATTGTTTGTGTTTTCCGGCGGCCCGGCTAAGAGCGTATAGTCCAATCGAGAAAAATAGCGCCAAAGATGGTGAGTCGGAGGTTGTGAAATGAAACTAAATTATCAACTTTGCGTGGCCTTCTTCTTGGTGATTTCCGTGGTCGGTTGCGGTCTTCAGGAAGGAGGGCAGACACCGCCCGCAAAGGCCTGTGGGATCGGCCAGAATCCAGCTTGTCGAGTCAGCTTCCGGGCGCTGGCTGCGACCCCTCGTATATTCGATGGTAAATCGATACGCATGGAGGGCTATCTCGGAGTTAGTCGGGGGCTCTTTGTATTGAGCTCCAGCAAGGAGCTGTTCGAGGCTGGAGTGACCGATGAGACCGAAGTTCGCATCAGGGGACCAATAGATCTCCAGCGTAGCGTGTTTGATCGGTATGCCTATTCGTGGGTATCAGTGACTGGGGTGTTCAGGCTTAGGAGGACGGACGGGTCGACGGATGATCTTCTTCTCGGCGAAATGCATGCCCCACTTGACGTTCAATCTTTGAGGGTCCCAGGTCCGATTCCAAAAGCGACTTTCGGAGACGTGTCCGTTGATCTCGAAGATCTGAAGTGAATTCCAGGTATCAAGCGCGCCTCCGATAAAGCAGTTTGTGATAACAGGAATGATTCTGCTGGTGTCCGAGGCGGGTGCCGATAGGTCGTTACATGCCTCTGCAGATGACGTTTACGGTCGTCGTGCAGTGGCGCAGCATGGGCAACCACGGAAAAAAAAACGCCACGGTCTCCCGTGGCGCTCGCAACTTTCCGGTTGTTATCGCGACCTCACCCCAGCAACTTCCGCACCTTCGTCAACGCCGTCATGAACCGCTCGATCTCTTCATGCGTGTTGTAGAACGCCAGCGAGGCACGGCAGGTCGCCGCCACGCCGTAGTACTGCAGCAGCGGATGCGCGCAGTGCTGGCCCGAACGCACGGCCACACCTTCCAGATCCAGCAGGGTGGCCAGGTCGTGCGCGTGCGCGCCGTCGATCAGGAACGACACCACCGCTGCCTTTTCCGGTGCCTCGCCGATGATGCGCAGGCCATCGACCCGGCGCAGCTCTTCGGTGAAGTGCGCCAGCAGCTCGGCTTCGCGCGCTTCCACATGGTCCAGGCCGACGTTCTGCAGATAGTCGGCGGCCACGCCCAGGCCGATGAAGCCGGCGATGTTGGGGGTGCCGGCTTCGAACTTGTGCGGGGCATCGTTGAACACGGTGCCGTCGAAGCTGACTTCCTTGATCATCTCGCCGCCGCCCAGGAACGGCGGCATCGCGTCCAGGTGCTCGCGACGCGCCCACAGCGCACCGGTACCGGTCGGGCCGCACATCTTGTGGCCGGTGATGGCGTAGAAGTCGCAGCCGATGGCGGTGACATCGACCTTGCGGTGCGGTGCGGCCTGCGAGCCGTCGACCACGGTGACGATGCCGCGCTTGCGGGCTTCGCGACAGATCTCGCGCACCGGGTTGATGGTGCCGAGCACGTTGGAGACGTGGGCCACGGCCAGCAGCTTGACCTCGGGGGTCATCGCCGCGCGCAGCGCGTCCAGGTCCAGCGCGCCGTCGGGGGTGATCTCGGCCACGCGGATGGTCGCGCCGGTGCGCTGGGCTACCAGCTGCCACGGTACGATGTTGGCGTGGTGTTCCATGCGCGAAACCAGGATCACGTCGCCGGCCTTCAGCCGCGGCAGGGCCCAGGAGTAGGCAACGAGATTGATGGCAAAGGTGGTGCCGCTGCACAGCACCAGGTCGTTGCTGCGCACGTTGAGGAAACGGGCCAGCTTGTTGCGCGCGCCCTCGTAGGCGTCGGTGGCCTCGGTACCCAGCGCATGCACCGCACGGCTGACGTTGGCGTTGTAGCGGCGGTAGAACTCGTCCACCGCGCCGATCACCTGCACCGGCTTCTGGCCGGTGTTGGCGTTGTCGAAATAGACCAGCGGCTTGCCGTGCACTTCGCGCATCAGCAGCGGGAAGTCCAGGCGCACGCGCGCCCAGTCGGGGGCGTCGGCGGGTGCTTCGATCGGTCGCGGGGTGGACAGGTTCATGCCACGCCCGCCTCGGCCAGTGCCTTGTCCAGCCGACGTGCCAGCTGCTCGCGCAGCGCTTCCGGCAGCACCTTCAGCGGCTCGTGGCAGAACGCCGCGCTCAGCAGCGCCTGCGCCTGGGCCTGCGGCAGGCCGCGCGAGCGCAGGTAGAACAGCGCGTTGGCGTCGAGCTGGCCGACGGTGGCACCGTGTGCGGCCTTCACTTCGTCGGCGTCGATCACCAGCGTCGGCTGGGTATCGATTTCGGCGTCGGCCGACAGCAGCAGATTCTTGTTGGACAGGTTGGCGTCGGTGCCGTCGGCACCAGCACGGATCTGGATGCCGCCATGGAACACCACGCGGCTGCGGTTGGCGGCCACGCCACGCCACTGCAGTTCGGCGCTGGTGTCGCGGGCAATGTGGTCGATGCCCAGGCGGGTATCGACGTGGCGACGGCCGTTGCCGAGCAGCACGCCATTGGCGGTCAGCTGGGCGTTGTCGCCTTCCAGGCGCACGTTCAGTTCGTGGCGGCTGAGCGCTGCACCCAGTTCCAGGTCCACACGGTGGTACTGCGCGTCCTTGGCCAACACCGCGTCGGTGCGCAGGAAGCTGGTCTGGCGCGCGCTGCCGGCCTGCACGCGGGCGTGCTTGAGCACGGCATCGCGGGCGACGTGGGCGTGCAGCACGGTGTTGTCCAGATGCGCCGAGTCACCCACGCTGAAGCGGTGCTCGACCACGCCCAGGCTGGCGCCCGCACGCAGTTCGATCAGGTGCCGGTGATGCCAGGCCAGATCGGTGTCGCCGGCGACGCTGGCGAACACCAGCTGCAGCGGCGCCTCGACCTGCACGCCGTCGTCCACGCGCAGCACCACGCCTTCATCGGCGAGGGCAGCGTTGAGGCGGGCGAATACTTCGTCACTGCGCTCATAGCGGCGGCCGAGGAAGCGTACGGCATCCTCGCCAGCGGCCAGTGCGGAAGACAGCGTTTCCAACTGCACGCCGGCCGGCAGGCCCTGCACGTCGCTCAGCGCGTCGTTGAGGCGGCCATTGACGAACACCAGGCGCGGCGCCGGGATGTCCTCCAACACGGTGGCATCCAGCAGCGCCGGCGCCAACGGCGCGGCCGCAAAGCTGCGGCGCTCCAGCTGGCGCAGCGAGGTGTACTTCCAGCTTTCGCTGCGAGCGCCGGGCAAGCCGTCGCGCAGTACGCTGTCGAGCACTTCGCGGCGCGCATCGCTGCCGCAGAAGGCCTGGGCCATGGAGTCGAGCAGGGCGCTCATCAGACCGCCGCCTCGGGCACGACCCGATCCTTCAGGAAGTCATAGCCGTGTGCTTCCAGTTCCAGCGCCAGTTCCGGGCCACCGCTCTTGACGATGCGGCCATCGGCCAGCACGTGCACCACGTCCGGCTTGATGTAGTCCAGCAGGCGCTGGTAGTGGGTGATGACCAGGAACGAGCGGTCGGTGCTGCGCAGTGCGTTGACGCCGTCGGCCACGCTCTTCAGCGCATCGATGTCCAGGCCCGAATCGGTTTCGTCCAGGATCGCCAGCTTCGGCTCCAGCACGGCCAGCTGGAAGATCTCGTTGCGCTTCTTCTCGCCACCGGAGAAGCCTTCGTTGACGCCACGGTGCAGCAGTTCGTCCTTCAGGTGCAGCACGGCCAGCTTCTGCCGAACCAGCTTGAGGAACTGCATGGAATCCAGTTCTTCCTCGCCGCGCGCCTTGCGCTGGGCGTTGAGCGCGGCGCGCAGGAAGTAGGTGTTGTTCACGCCGGGGATTTCCACCGGGTACTGGAACGCCAGGAACAGGCCGGCAGCGGCGCGCGCTTCCGGGTCCTGGTCGAGCAGGTCGACGCCTTCGAACTGCACGCTGCCTTCGGTGACCTCATAGCCGTCACGGCCGGCCAGGACATTGCCCAGGGTGGACTTGCCGGCGCCGTTGGGGCCCATGATGGCGTGCACCTGGCCGGGCTTCACGTCCAGGGACAGGCCCTTGAGGATTTCCTTGTCGCCGATGCGGGCGTGGAGGTTTTCGATCTTCAGCATGGTGGGGGTTTCCGTGGTGCGGGCCGCGGCCCGCCGGTAAAAAGAATGCGTTGTGCGAGGGCAGGGCGGGCGATCAGCCCACCGAACCTTCCAGCGAGACTTCCAGCAGCTTCTTGGCTTCCACCGCGAACTCCATCGGCAGTTCGCGGAACACCTGCTTGCAGAAGCCGTCGACGATCATCGACACCGCGTCTTCCTGGCTGATGCCACGGGCGCGACAGTAGAACAGCTGGTCGTCGGAGATCTTCGAGGTGGTGGCCTCGTGCTCGACGGTGGCGCCCGGGTTCTTCACCTCGATGTAGGGGAAGGTATGGGCGCCACACTGCTTGCCGATCAGCAGCGAATCGCACTGGGTGTAGTTGCGCGCGCCGTCGGCATTGCGGTCGATCTTCACCAGGCCGCGGTAGGTGTTCTGGCCGCGGCCGGCGCTGATGCCCTTGCTGATGATCTTGCTCTTGGTGCGCTTGCCGACGTGGATCATCTTGGTGCCGGTGTCGGCCTGCTGGCGATGATGGGTCAGCGCCACCGAATGGAACTCACCGACCGAGTCGTCGCCCAGCAGCACGCAGGACGGATACTTCCAGGTGATCGCCGAGCCGGTCTCGACCTGGGTCCAGGTGACCTTGCTGCGCGCGCCACGGCATTCGGCACGCTTGGTGACGAAGTTGTAGATGCCGCCGACGCCGTTCTCGTCGCCCGGGTACCAGTTCTGCACGGTGGAATACTTGATCTCGGCATCGTCCAGCGTCACCAGTTCGACCACCGCCGCATGCAGCTGGTTCTCATCGCGCATCGGCGCGGTGCAGCCTTCCAGGTAGGACACGTACGCCTTCTCTTCGCAGATGATCAGCGTGCGCTCGAACTGGCCGGTGTGGCCGGCGTTGATGCGGAAATAGGTGCTCAGTTCCATCGGGCAGCGCACGCCCTTGGGGATGAACACGAAACTGCCATCGGAGAACACCGCCGAATTGAGCGCGGCGAAATAATTGTCACCGACCGGCACCACGGTGCCCAGGTACTGGCGCACCAGTTCCGGGTGTTCCTTGATGGCTTCGGACATCGAGCAGAAGATCACGCCCTTCTCGGCCAGTTCCTTGCGGAAGGTAGTGCCCACCGAGACCGAATCGAACACCGCATCCACGGCCACGCCGGCCAGCTTGGCGCGTTCGTGCAGCGGCACGCCCAGCTTGTCGTAGGTGTCCAGCAGTTCCTTCGGCACGTCATCCAGCGAGGCGTACTTCGGGCCTTTCGGCGCGGAGTAGTAGCTGAGCGCCTGCAGGTCGATCGGGGCGATCTGCAGCTTGGCCCAGTTCGGCATCGGCATGGTCAGGAAGTGGCGGTAGGCGTCCAGGCGCCACTGCGTCATCCATTCCGGCTCTTCCTTCTTCGCCGACAGGGCGCGGATGGTGTCCTCGTCCAGGCCCGGCGGCAGGGAGTCCGATTCGATGTCCGTGATGAAGCCGGCCGCATACTTGCGCCCGAGCTGCTCGTGGATCTCGCGGTTGGGGGTGTCGTCGCTGGCGACGGTTTCGATGGTTTCGGTGGCCATGGGGGGGCTGCCTACGGATCAGGAGACGACGTCGACAGCGATGGTGCGGCGCTGTTCTTCGTCGACAAGGGGAAGAGGGGGCAGGATCTGCGCCAGGCTGACATCGCGCAGGGCCTCGGAGACCACGTCGTTGATCAACCGCCAGCTGCTGCGCGCGCCGCACTTGGGCGCCATGCCGCACTGGTGGTGGTCGTGGCTGCACTCGGTCAGGGCCAACGGCCCTTCCATGGCTTCGACCACTTCAAACAGCGAGATCTCGATCGATGGACGGGTCAGCCGGTAGCCGCCGCGGACGCCGCGCAGGCCTTCGACCAGGCCGGCCTGGGCCAGTGGCTTGAGCACCTTGCTGACGGTGGGCGGCTCCAGACCGGTGAATTCGGCCAGCTCGGTGGCACTGAGCACCTCGCCCGGACGGGCGGCGAGCACGGTCAGTACGACGGTGGCGTAATCGGTGAGCTTGGTGACGCGCAACATGGGATGCGAGTGATTCTTAAAGCGGACTGAAATTGTACGCTTTTATTCGCCGGCATCCAACCCGGCCATTCAGCGGGCGCTTGGGGCCGGCTGTGGGTCGGCGGCCGAGGGCGGCCGACGGGGCGACATGCTGGGGCATGGGGGTGATTTTCGCAATCACCCGGAATGGGCGAGAATCAACGTTCCTTTCGCTGCAAACGTCTCTTGCCGATGCCCAAGAAGATCCAAGCCCGCAAGTCCGCCATCCATGGCAACGGTGTGTTTTCCGTGGCCCCGATCAAGCAGGGCGAGCGCGTGATCCAGTACAAGGGCCTGCTGCGCAGCCACGGCGATGTCGATGCCGATGACAGTGGCGATGTGGAAAGCGGCCATACCTTCCTGTTCACCCTCAACGACGACTGGGTGATCGATGCCAACTACAAGGGCAACGACGCGCGCTGGATCAACCACAGCTGCGACCCGAACTGCGAGGCGGTGATCGAGGAGAACGAGGACGGTGACAGCCGCGGCGACAAGGTCTTCATCGAGGCGCTGCGCGATATCAAGTCCGGCGAAGAGCTGACCTACAACTACGGCATCACCCTGGCCGAGCGGCATACGGCCAAGCTGAAGAAGATCTGGGAGTGCCGCTGCGGTTCGCCCAAGTGCACCGGCACGATGCTGCAGCCCAAGCGCTGATCCGGTAGCGCCGGGCCATGCCCGGCGAGCGCGAAGCGCGGGCGGAATCAGAAGCCGCCGGGCATGTCCCGGCGCTACCCGGGCGTTTCTGCACCCGCCGTGCACGGCCGGGTCACCGTCGTTCAATGCGCCTTCGCCGACCCTGTCCGCTCCCCCTCTTCTGGAGCACGACATGACACAGCGCCTACGCGGCAAGCAGATCGCCATCCTCGCCACGCACGGTTTCGAGCAGTCCGAACTGATCGAGCCCAAGCGCCTGCTGGAAGCAGCAGGCGCGCGGGTGAGCGTGGTCTCGCCGGCCAAAGAGGTCAGCATCAAGGGCTGGAAGGACAAGAACTGGGGTGATTCGGTCGCCGTGGATCAGCCGCTGGATGAAGCCGATGCCGGTCGCTTCGATGCGCTGGTGCTGCCCGGCGGCGTGATCAATCCGGATACCCTGCGCACCAACGAAGCAGTACTGGATTTCATCCGCAGCATGGCCGATGCCGGCAAGCCGGTGGCGGCGATCTGCCACGGCCCCTGGCTGCTGATCAACAGTGGGCTGGCGAAGGGGCACGAGGTAACCTCGTGGCCGTCGCTGCAGCAGGATCTGGCCAATGCCGGTGCGCGCTGGCGCGACGCGGAAGTGGTGGTGGACGGCAACCTGATCACCAGCCGCAGGCCGGATGACATTCCCGCTTTCAGCGAGGCGCTGGTGAAGGCACTGGCCGCATGATGTTGTGATGCGGTGGCGCCGGGCCATGCCCGGCGAGCGCGAAGCGCGGAAAGGGCAGAAGCCGCCGGGCATGGCCCGGCGCTACCGTATCTGGCGGGAGCTTATTTGCCGAGCACGCCGTCCGGCACCAGGTTGCCCAGGTTCTGGTTGAAGGTCACCACCAGCTTGCCGTTCTTCACCTGCGCCGACTGCACCTGCAGGGCACCGAGCAGGCCTGCCACGGCCGGGTCCAGCTTGTAGATCGGTTCGCGCTGGGCGTAGTCGCTCAGCCATGCGTTGAGCAGGCCGCGGGTACGCGAGTCGAGACGGCCACCTTGGTTGGCCGGGGTGAAATCATCTACGGTCGGCTGCTGCAGGTGGAAGCCCTGGGTCTGCGCGTCATAGCGCAGGCCGCTGCTGAGCTTCACGGTGCCCAGCTTGGCCGGGTTGCCGCCCGCAGTGGCCAGCGCCACGTCCATGCCCAGGTTCAATCGCTCGCCTGCCGGCAGGCTCAGCTGCGGGTGGCTCATGGTCAGCGCGATCAGGCCGCCCAGTGCGTCCTGGGTGCGCGGGAAGCTGCCGTCCAGATACTGCTGCACGTCGCTGGCGCCAACCGCCAGTTCACGACCGGAGATCGAAGGGGCGGCCTGGGCGCCGATCGCGGCAGCAATCAGCACGGTCGAGGCGGCAAGGCGGGTCATCAGGGAACGCAGGCGCATGGCGGTGACCGGAAGAAGGATCGAAGAGGCCTACAGAGTAGCTTTGCCCGCTGAATCGCGGGTACACACCGCTGCAACGGTTCAGTCCAGCGTTGGCTGCAGGCTGGCCGACTGGATCTGCCAGGCGCGGGCGTCGGCACTGGGCTGCACGCGGTACCAGCCGTGGTAGCGGAAGGTGCCCTTGGCGGTCAGCGCACGGATCTTCACCGGTACTTCCAGCAGGCGCGGTGGCTGCGCATCGTCGCGTGGCACCGCCACGTCACTGTCCAGGCGCAGATTGCGCACGTCGGGCAGCAGGCGCAGTACGGCGTCGTCAGCATGGCGCGGGTCTGCCGGGGCATAGGTCCAGGCCGCATCACTGCGCGTCTTGTTCTGGTTGAGCAGGTCGAGCATGTAGCGGTTGAGCATTCCCGCGGGCGATTCGCTGCCGATGGCAACGGCGCCATACAGCGGGTCGATGGCGATCGCGTCGACGGTAGCTGCCTCCGATGCCGCTTTCGTCGTTGGCACGGCAGGGGCGGTTGCAGCGGCGGCTGAGTCCGACGTGCTGGAATCGGTTGGAGCGGGCGGGTTGGAACACCCCACCGCAAGCAACGGGATCAACAAGGAAAGAAAACCACGCATGTCTGCCTCCTCCCCGAGGCGACCTGGAAGGCGGCAGTGTAGCGGCCGGGGCCTGCTCAGCGCGAAGAGGGAAGCTGCTCCAGCGCATCCAATGCCGGCAGCACCTGTGAGGCGATAGCTGCCAGTGCGTGGCCGTCGGTGTCTGCATGGCGCTGCACGATGTCACGCAGCAACTGGGTGGCCACCACCAGCGTGGCACGTTCGTCGCCGCTCAGGCCTGCCGTGCGCGGGGCTGATTCCAGCAGGCGCATCAGGTCGCGGCTGGCACGGTGTTCCAGTTCGATGGTGCAGCGCCCGGTGCACTGGTGCCCGTCCTTTTCGATCGGGGTCACCGAGATCCGGTAGCGGGTGGAGGGGCTGGCCATGGGGGTGCTCGCGCTGGTGGGGAGGAATGTGTCCACCATAGGCAAGGCATTGGCCGGCGGCGATGGCCGGGGCTGCACGCAGTGTTCCACCCGGTTCGTTCCTGCGCTGGAAAAACAGCGGCGCGGCCATGGGCGGCGGACCTGTGCGGGTGATTGCGTGGGCGCGGGAAACGCTGTGTTGCGGAGTCGCAGGGGACGGCGTCCAGGCGTGGCGTGGATCTACTGCACGGATGCCGGGCAAAAAAAACGGGACGGCCAAGGCCGTCCCGTCAGGTATCCGCTGCAGGGCGCGCGCTTAGAGCGCAGCGTCCTTGAGCTTCTTCAGCGGGCGAACCTTGAGCTTGGTGGTGGCCGGCTTGGCGGCGAACCACTGCTCTTCCTTGGTGAACGGGTTGATGCCCTTGCGCTTCGGCTTGGCTGCCACATTGACGGTGCTGATCTTCAGCAGGCCCGGCAGAGTGAACGAGCCTGCGCCCTTCTTGTGCACCGAAGCGGCGACAGCGCCTTCCAGCGAGGCCAGCACAGCGCGGACGTCCTTGGCGACAACGCCGGAGACTTCAGCGATGTGTGCAACCAGGCCCGACTTGGTCAGCACTTCCTTGATCGGCTTCGGAGCGGCCGGCTTGGCGGCAGCAGCCTTCGTCGCGACTTTCTTCACTGCCTTCTTCGGGGCAGCCTTCTTAGCGGTCTTTGCCATGGTTTCCTGTTCCGTGAACGGTTGGTTGTTTGGTCGGCGCCGAACCCCGTCGGCAAGCGCAATGTAGGGCAACTCTTGGGCGCCGCCAATAGCCTGGAGCGCTGAAAGTGCATGTTTTTTCATATCCAGGCCGATTCAGTACATGGCCGGCCGTGCGGGAAACGGGTGTCGTGGTGCACTGCACCGCAGTGTTCGTGTTTTCGGTCGGGTTGGCGAAATGACTGAAAACAAGGGAGAAATCGCCGGGTTGGTGGCGAAGAAGTGTCCACTCGCTGGCTCGGGACAGGCGCGGCGCATGCGGCGGAGCGACGCAGGGCTAACGCGGCGCGTGCCAGGGTATTGGTTCATCGCAGCCACAACGGAGCAGGACATGGGAATCTCGCGACACGCTACCGCGCATTGGGAAGGTGACCTGAAGTCGGGCAAGGGCCAGTTGAGCACGCCACAGAGCGGCCTGCTGGACAAAACCCGCTACGCCTTCAACAGCCGTTTCGGTGATGAAAAAGGCACCAATCCCGAAGAGCTGATCGCCGCCGCGCACGCCGGTTGTTTCACCATGGCGCTGTCGGCCAAGCTCGGCGAAGCGGGTTTCACCCCGACCTCGCTGGATACCGAAGCCAAGGTCGACCTGTCGATGGAAGGCGGCCCGCAGCTGTCGCAGATCCGGCTGAAAGTGAAGGCGGTGGTGCCGGGAATCGATGCGACTCAGTTCCGCGCGATCGCCGATGACGCCAAGCAGAACTGCCCGGTTTCCAAGGCGCTGAGCGCAGTGCCGATCAGCCTCGAAGCCGAGCTGGGCTGAGAAGGTGGTAGCGCCGGGCCATGCCCGGCGAGCGCAGCGGAAAGACGCCGGGCATGGCCCGGCGCTACCTCGTACGGGCAATCACCAGTCGATGGTGCCGGAAATCACCGTCTGCACTTGGCCGCCCGACCAGACCTCGCCGTCTTCGTCGACCAGCAGGGTCAGGCGCGCATCGTGGCCGACTTCGCGGCCTTGGCTGACTTCGAAGGGCTGGCGGCCGCGCGGCAGGGCATTGCGCAGGTCCAGCCAGGCCGCCAGCACGGCGTTGGCCGCGCCTGAAGCAGCATCCTCGAAGCGGCGTCCATTGCCGACGAAGGCGCGCACGGCCAGGTCGTAACCGTCGCTGCCATCGGCAAAGGCATAGGCGAACACGCCCATGCTGTCGGTCGATTCAGCCAGCGTGGCGATCGCATCCCAATCGGGGCGCAGGGCGCGCAACGCGGCCTCGTCCGCAACCTGCACGACCCACCAGCTGCGTCCGCCCTGCATGCGTGCAGGTGGCAGCGCACCCAGCGGCCAGCCCTGTAGGGCGGGCTGCAGGCGCGGATCGTCGGCAACCGCGGTCTCGGCCAGTTGTGCACGCGGCGTACGGATGGCGATGCGCTGCTGTGCGCCTTCGCCGGTCACGCGCAATGGCAGCGCCCCGGCGATGCCGTCCTGTACCAGTACCCCGTCAACCGGCACGGCGATGCCTGCCTGCAGCACCGCATGGGCTGTGCCGACGCTGGGATGGCCGGCGAACGGTACTTCCTTCTGCGGGCTGAACATGCGCAGCCGGTAGCTGGCGCCGGCGGCCTGTGGCGGGAACACGAAGGTCGTTTCAGGCAGGCGGGTCCAGCGGGCGATGGCCTGCATCGCCGCGTCGTCCAGGCCTTCGGCATCGAGCACGACAGCCAGCGGATTGCCAGCGCCAGGGCGCGGGGAAAACACATCCAGCTGCAGGAAACGGCGTGCGGACATCAGGCGGGAACTCCAGGAAACAGGCCGCATAGGGTAGCGCGGGGCCATGCCCCGCGAGCGTGCAGCGCGGCAGGCCGGCGGGCGTGGCCCGGCGCTACCAGCGGATGTTGCCGTCGATCACCGGCTGCACCTGGCCACCGATCCATACCG
>NZ_QAIJ01000119.1:3906-20168 GCF_003060985.1 Stenotrophomonas sp. HMWF023 | reverse complement strand
TCAGTCCGCGCGACTGATCCGTAACATCGGTCCAGCATTTGGCGAGGCAACGGCCCGCCATGGCATGGCCGAGACCGTCATCCCCAGCCTGGATTCAGAGCTGATCAAGCAGGAAGCCGCCGCCCGCAAGCTGGTCGAGCAGCAGCAGCGCATACAGCATCCGGAAGATGGCCGCCGCGCCGGCGTGGCAGCAGAGCCCGCTGCGCGCGGGCCCGGTATCAATGACCCTGGCCACACCGATTACCGGTTGTTCAATGGCGCACAGACCGGCGTGCACGCCCTGGATGCCGCCCACAACCGTGTGCCGAACCTGCAGAGCGACCAGCTCGCCGGTGCACTGGCCGTGCAGGCCAAGCGCGAGGGGCTGGAGTCCATTTCCCACGTGGTGCTCAGCGACGACCACAGCCGCGCCTTCGCGGTGGATACGCCCGACCTGAACGCCGCGCACCGCCGCCACGCCCACGTCGATGTGGCGGCGGGCATGGCCCAGCCGCTGAGCGCGAGCACCACCCAGATCGACGCGATCAATGCCAGTCGCGAGCAGGCCCAGGGGGTGTCGCTGGCCCAGCAGCAGGTGCAGGAGACCCAGGAACAGGCGCGGCGGATGGGTTAGGGCGGCGCAAACCGCCCGTCGCCAAAGGGTTTCCCTGCGGCCAAAGCTGCGATACAGTCATTGGGTGTCCAGCCTGACGACCCCGCATACCCTTTCTTCCGCACGCCGTTGGTGGCGATGGTGGCCTGTTGCCGTCGTCCGTCCCCATAACGCTGTGTCCCGGAAGGAAAGTCGTCTTGATCTCGCACGCTCAGTTTCAGCAGCAGGCCGCTGAAGGCCACACCCATATTCCCGTTGTCCGCGAAGTGCTGTCCGACCTGGACACGCCGCTATCGGTCTATCTGAAGCTCGCCGACGGCCCCAATACCTACCTGTTTGAATCCGTCGAAGGCGGTGAGCGCTTTGGTCGTTACTCGATCATCGGTCTGCCGGCACGCCGCGTGTACGCCTTCCACGGCCACACTCTGACCGTACGCGAGCACGGCCAGGTGGTGGAAACCCGCGAGGTGGCCGACCCGTTCGCCGAGGTCGAGGCGCTGCGCAGCGCCCACTCGGTGCCCAAGCTGGAAGGCCTGCCGGGTTTCACCGGTGGCCTGGTCGGCTGGTTCGGCTTCGAATGCATCGGCTACATCGAGCCGCGGCTGGCATCGCCGGCCGGCCGTGACGAACTGGGTACGCCGGACATCCTGCTGCTGCACTCCGATGAGCTGGCGGTGTTTGACAACCTGAAGGGCCGGCTGTACCTGATCGTGCATGCCGATCCGCGTGTCGAAGGCGCCTTCGAGCAGGCCCAGACACGCCTGGATGCGCTGGCGGCCAGGCTGCGCGCGCCGGGTGCCGGCTATCCGGCGCCGCTGACCAGCGACGTGCTGGACGAGTCCGATTTCGTTTCCGGTTTCACCCGAGAAGGCTTCGTCGACGCGGTCCAGCGCAGCAAGGAGTACATCCGTGCAGGCGACATCTTCCAGGTGGTGCTCAGCCAGCGCCTGAGCGTGCCGTTCAAGGCACGCCCGGTGGATGTCTACCGCGCGCTGCGTGCCCTGAACCCGTCGCCGTACATGTATTTCCTGGATGTCGGCGACCTGCAGGTGGTCGGCTCCTCGCCGGAAATCCTGGTGCGTCTGCAGGACGGGGAAGTGACCGTACGCCCGATCGCCGGCACCCGCCCGCGCGGCGCCACGCCGGAGCTGGACCAGGCGCTGGAGGTCGAGCTGCTGGCCGATCCAAAGGAACGAGCCGAGCACCTGATGCTGATCGACCTGGGCCGCAATGACGCCGGCCGCGTGTCCAAGGCCGGCACCGTCGAAGTGGGCGAGCAGTTCGTGATCGAACGCTACAGCCACGTGATGCACATCGTCAGCGAAGTGACCGGGCAGCTGCAGCCGGGCCTGAGCTACGCCGACGTGCTGCGCGCCACCTTCCCGGCCGGTACGGTCAGCGGCGCGCCGAAGATCCGCGCGCTAGAAGTGATCCGCGAGCTGGAACCGATCAAGCGCAATGTCTACGCCGGCAGCATCGGCTACATCGGCTGGCACGGCGATGCTGATACTGCGATCGCGATCCGCACTGCGGTGATCAAGGACGGCCGTCTGTATGTGCAGGCCGGCGCCGGCATCGTCTACGACTCCGACCCGGACAAGGAATGGGACGAGACGATGAACAAGGGCCGCGCGCTGTTCCGCGCCGTCGCCCAGGCCGCCAAGGGCCTGTAACCTTTCTCGTCGTCCAAGGCTGTCCGTCACGCGGTGCATGGGATGCACCGCGCCCACTTGAATGGGTTTCTGCAGATCATGAAAAGCGCCACCTCCCGGTATATGCCGCACATTGATGGACTGCGCTGCGTCGCGGTGCTCGCGGTCCTGCTCTTCCACTTCGGCGTGCCTGGACTGGGCGGTGGCTATGTCGGCGTCGACATCTTCTTCGTGATCAGTGGCTATCTGATCACCTCCATCATCCGCAGTGAGCTGGTGGAAACGGGTGGTTTCCGCTTCGGCAATTTCTACGCCCGCCGGGTCCGGCGCATCCTGCCAGCACTGATCGTCACCCTGCTGGCGACCACCGTGCTGGCCGTGCTCAGCCTGACCCCTGCCGACCTGGTCGCCTATGGCAAGTCCCTGTTGGCCTCGGCGCTGTCGGTATCCAACCTGCTGTTCTGGTCGGAGAGCGGCTACTTCGATGCGGCCTCGCAGACCAAGCCCCTGCTGCACACCTGGTCGCTGAGCGTGGAGGAGCAGTTCTACCTGCTCTGGCCGGCGTTCCTGTTCCTTTGCCATCGGTTCGGCGGCCGCCGCGGCATCGCCTGGGGCATCGTCGTCGCCGGGGCAGCCAGTTTCCTGGCCAATCACCTGGCCGTGGCCGGGCAGAGCGTGGGATTCGCTTCGGATCTGTTCTTCCTGCCGCAGTTCCGCGTGTTCGAGTTCGCCATCGGCGCAGCCGGCTGCTTCATCGCCGCGCGGCTGCCGGCGTCGCGCTGGCTGCATGAAGGCATGTTCGCTGTCGGCGTCGCCCTGATCGTGTATTCGATCATCACCCTGGTGGAAGGGGACGTCTTCCCGTACACCAACGCTATCGCACCTTGCCTGGGCACGCTGCTGGTCATCGCATCGAGCCGCTCGCATGCCACCGCGCTGCTGTTGGCCAACCCCCTGGCCGTCTGGTTCGGCAAGATCAGCTACTCGCTGTACCTGACTCATTGGCCGGTGGTGGTTTTCGTCACCCAGTTCATGCCGCACTCGCCGTGGGCGGTGCAGTTCAGCCTGATGGTGGTGCTGTCGCTGCTGACGGCCGTGGCGCTGCACCATTGGGTCGAAGTGCGTTTCCGCTATGTCGATCCGGCCGCGCCCAAGGGAGCGCTGGTGGGCCGCACGCTGGGCGTCTCGTTGTTCTGCTGTGCACTGGGCGTGGCGGTGCTGGCATCCAACGGCATGGTCTGGCGCTACCAGTACTTCACCCCCGGCATGGTCGGGCCAGGCACGACGGCCAGCGCCTCCGCGCAAGGCCCTGCGGCCCGCGCCGAAGTGCCAGTGTTCCAGCCGCTGGCGGCCGCCGACATCGAGGCCGGCAAGGGACGCCGGTTCGAAGCCCTTGCCGCGGCCTGCAACGTGCAGTCGCTGCAGGACTCATCGCGCTGCCCCATGGATCGACCGGTGCAGGTGCTGCTGTTCGGCAATTCGCATGAGCCCGATGGGTTCAACGCCTTCGCGCAGATCTACGGGCACGACCGCCGCGTGAACCTGATCAATTTCGGGACCGTCAACGATTGCAAGGTGGTGCTGGAGCGGGGGCGCATTGCATCGCCCACGCCCGAACTGGCGTGCGATACCCGCTTTGCGGCACTCGACGATGACCGCTTGGTGCAGGCGCTGGACGTGGTTGTCTACAACACGCATCAGGGCTTCGACCCGATCGCCGCCGACCTGTGGCGGATTCTGGAGATCCTGAAGACGCGCAACCCGCAGTTGAAGATCATCGCGATCGGCTCCTTCCTGCAGACCACGTCCGATTGTGCGTCGCTCTACAACCGCTATGGAAGCTTCGACGCATGCAAGCGGCCGGACCTTGTGAACTACTTCAACCCGGATGAGCGCGCCAAGTCGACCATCCCACAGGTGAAGTCGCTGCCGTACCTCTACATCAGCAAGTACGAACTGCTGTGCGGTGGCAACGCAATGGAGGGCTGTGTGATGGAGGCCAACGGCGAGCCGGCCTTCTACGACCAGCATCACCTGTCGCTGGGCTACGCGCGCTTCATGGGTCAGCAGCTGGCCAAGCGGCATGCTGCCGATCTGGTTGCCGCCGGCCTGCCCGAACCCGTTTCCAGCAAGGAGTAGAAGATGAAGCTGCTGAGCGTACTGCTGTGGTCTTCGCTGCTGTTGTCAGCCGCCCCGTCTGCCTGGGCGCAGGCCAACACCATTCCCTCGCAGCCGCACCTGCTGGTGAAGGGCGAGGGCGCGCGAACGGTGATGCCGGACCGGTTCACCGTCGAACTGCTGGTCAAGTCCACCGATCTTCAGCCGGATACTGCGCGCTCGCGCGTGCAGGGCAATGTCGATGCGGTGCTGGGTGCGTTCAAGCGCAACCATGCACTGCCGGCAAGCGTGGTGGCAGACAACCTGACCATCCAGCCGGACTACCGTTATAGCGTGCAGGGCAAGCAGGAATACCTGGGGACGCGGGTGAGCCGGCGCCTGAAGGGCAGCTTCGGCACCACCGGCGACCTGCAGGCCTTCCTGCGTGCGGTCGATGCCAGCGACGACCTGCAGATCAGCAGCATGCGGCCTGGCTACTCGAAGGAAGCCGCACTGCGTGGCGAACTCAAGGCCGAAGCGGCAACGCAGACACGCGCCTCCGCCAAGCACCTTGCCGCGGTCTATGGCGCGCGCATCACCGGCCTCTACAGCATCTCCGACGTGGCCCCGAACTTTGCATACGGCGTGCAGGCAGGCAGCTGGCCCCGCAGCGGTGACATGGTCACGCCGCCCAGTCCGCCGGCTCCGGCACAGACCAGCATCGAGGCAACCGGCTCGCGCGCGCGCGAATCGATCGAAGCCGGCCCCATCACCTACACCGAAAACGTGTACGCCATTTTCCTGATAAGCGACGGAACCTGACCATGTTGTGGATGATCGACAACTACGACAGCTTCACCTACAACCTCGTGCAGTACCTGCAGACGCTGGGTGCCGAGGTGAAGGTGGTGCGCAACGATGCGATGAGCGTGGACGAGATCGCCGCGCAGAAACCCGAGCGCATCGTCATCTCGCCCGGCCCGTGCACGCCCAACGAAGCGGGCGTGTCGCTGGAGCTGATCCAGCGCCTTGGGCCGACCACGCCGATCCTCGGCGTGTGCCTGGGCCACCAGGGTATCGGCCAGGTCTACGGCGGTACGGTCATCCGTGCCGGCAACATCATGCACGGCAAGACCTCGCCGATCCGCCATCAGGGCAAGGGCGTGTTCGCCGGCCTGCCGGACGGTTACCAGGCCACCCGCTACCACTCGCTGGTGGTGGACAAGAACAGCCTGCCCGACGTGCTGGAAGTGACCGCGTGGACCGAGAACGAGGACGGCTCGATCGAAGAGATCATGGGCCTGCGCCACCGCCAGTTCCCGGTCGAGGGCGTGCAGTTCCATCCCGAATCGATCCTTACCGAACACGGTCACGCGCTGCTGCGCAATTTCCTGCAGCGCCCGGCTGCCTGATCCAAGGAGTATTCCGATGAGCTTCTCCCCCCAGGAAGCCCTGCAACGCACCATCGAGCATCGCGAGATCTTCTTCGACGAAATGGTCGACCTGATGCGGCAGATCATGCGCGGCGACGTCTCGCCGATGATGACCGCCGCCATCCTCACCGGCCTGCGGGTGAAGAAGGAAACCATCGACGAGATCGCTGCCGCCGCAACGGTGATGCGCGAATTCGCGCTGGCCGTGCCGGTCGCCGATACCACCCACCTGGTCGACATCGTCGGCACCGGTGGCGATGGCTCGCATACGTTCAACATCTCCACCTGCGCGATGTTCGTTGCCGCCGCCGCCGGCGCGCGCGTGGCCAAGCATGGCAACCGCAGCGTGTCGTCCAAGTCCGGCAGTGCCGATGCGGTCGAAGCACTGGGCGCGGCGATCGAGCTGCAGCCTGCGCAGGTGGCCGCGGCCATCGAACAGACCGGCATCGGCTTCATGTTCGCGCCGATCCACCATCCGTCGATGAAGGTGGTGGCGCCGGTGCGTCGCGAGATGGGGGTGCGCACCATCTTCAACATCCTCGGTCCGCTGACCAACCCGGCCAATGCGCCGTCGGTGCTGATGGGCGTGTTCCATCCCGATCTGGTGGGCATCCAGGCGCGCGTGCTGCGCGAACTGGGCGCCGAGCGCGCGATGGTGGTGTGGGGCCGCGACAACATGGACGAGATCTCGCTGGGCGCCGGCACCCTGGTGGGTGAGCTGCGCGACGGCAAGGTGCGCGAGTATGAGATCCATCCGGAAGACTTCGGCATCGCCATGTCGGCCAGTCGCAACCTGCGTGTGGACGGCCCGGAGCAGTCCATCGCCATGCTGCGCGCGGTGCTGGACAACGAGCCGGGCCCGGCGCTGGACATCGTCGCCCTGAATGCGGGCGCCGCGTTGTACGTGGCCGGCGTGGCCAGCGATATCGGCGACGGCCTGGCCCGCGCCCGCGCGGTCATCGCCGATGGCAGCGCCCGTGCCCGCCTGCAGCAGTATGTCGATACCACCCGCGCGCTGGTTGCCTGAGCGCGCGGTTCAGCCTGACCCACCCGATGGCCGATAATGGTCGTCCTCACCGCCCCAGCACCGACCCGACGACGATGAGCGATATCCTGCAGACGATCCTGGCCCGCAAGGCCGAAGAAGTAGCCCAGCGCCGCGCACAGCGACCGCTTGAGGAGCTGCAGGCGGCGCTGGCCGATGCGCCACCGGTGCGCGGCTTCGTGCGCGCGCTGCAGGCCGCCGTGGCCAATGGTGATCCAGCGGTGATTGCCGAAGTGAAGAAGGCCAGCCCGTCCAAGGGCGTGATCCGCCCCGACTTCCGCCCGGCCGACATTGCGGTCAGCTATGAGTTCGGCGGCGCCAGCTGCCTGTCGGTGCTGACCGATGTCGATTTCTTCCAGGGGGCCGACGCCTACCTGCAGCAGGCGCGCGAAGCCTGCACGCTGCCGGTGCTGCGCAAGGACTTCGTGATCGACGCCTACCAGGTGGTCGAGGCGCGCGTGCTCGGCGCCGACTGCATCCTGCTGATCGTCGCCGCGCTGGACGATACGCAGCTGGCCACGCTGTCCGAACTGGCGATGTCGCTGGGCATGGACGTGCTGGTGGAAGTGCACGACATCGACGAGCTGGAGCGTGCACTGCAGGTGCCGGCGCCGATGATCGGCATCAACAACCGCAACCTGCGCACCTTCGAGGTGTCGCTGCAGACCACGCTGGACATGCGCCTGGCCGTACCGCGCGACCGCCTGCTGGTCACCGAGAGCGGCATTCTCGGCCCGCAGGATGTGGCGCTGATGCGCGATGCCGGCATCCACTCGTTCCTGGTCGGCGAGGCCTTCATGCGCGTGGAAGAGCCGGGCGAGGGTCTGCGTCAGCTATTCTTCGCAGCATGAAAACGTACTATCCAACGCCGCGCGAGGATGCGCCGCTGGTGGTCTTCGACTTCGACCACACCCTGTATGACGGCGATTCGGGTACCCACCTGTTCGCCTCGCTGATCAAGCGCAACCCGCTGCGGATGCTGGCGGCGCTGCTGGTCACTCCGATTGCCGGGCCGATGGTGGCGATGCTGCCGACCCGCCGTGCCGGTATCTCGGTCTACGTCTGGATCGGCAGCTTCGGCCTGCATCGCGCCCGCGAGTTCAACAAGGTGATCGATGCCTATGTGCTGCGCAACGAGGCGCAGATGCGCGCCAAGCTGCTGCCGCAGGCGCTGGAGGTGTTCGCCGCGCACCGTGCCAAGGGTGATCGCGTGGTGGTGGCCACCGGCGCACCGCCGGAGCTGGCCCGCGCGATCCTGGCCTTCGTCGCCCACCAGGACGTGCCGGTGATCGGCACCGAAGTGGGGCCGCGGCTGGGCGGGGTGGGGCCGACCCGGCACTGCCACAACGAAGAGAAGATGCGCATGCTGCGCGAGCGCGGCTACGGCGACATCGATATCGCCTACTCCGACAGCACCGCCGACCTGCCGCTGCTGCTTGCGGCGAAAGCGCCGGTGGTGGTCAACCCGAAGCCGGCCAAGGTGGAATTCTTCCGCCGCGTGCTGCCGGCCGGTACCCGCATCCTCAACTGGGGTTGCGTGGACCGGGGCGGCGACAAGGCGTAATCGATCCCGCCGGGTGTGGCGGGATGACGGGTCTGCCGGCACTACCGGATCCCACGCGGGTAGCGCCGGGCCATGCCCGGCGAGCGGTCAGCGGTACAGATACCCGAACAGCGCATGGCCCACCTGGAACAGGCTGATGGTCAGCACCAGCACGCCCACTGCGACCAGTACCCAGCGTTCCTTCACCCGCTTCACCAGCACCGCCGCCACCGGCGCGGCCATCATGCCGCCGATCAACAGGCCGGCGACGATCTGCAGGTGCTGCACACCCATCGACAGCAGGAACGTGGCCGAAATGGTCAAGGTGACCACGAACTCGGCTGCGTTGACGGTGCCGATCGTGGTCCTGGCCTGACCGCCGCGGGCGAGCAGGGTGGAGGTGGCCACCGGGCCCCAGCCGCCGCCGCCGCTGGCATCGAGCAGGCCGGCGAAGAAACCCAGCACCGGCACCCGGCGGATCTCGCCCTTGGGCATCCAGCGGCCGGCCGCGCGGGCCAGGATGATGATGGCCAGCACCAGCAGGTACAGGTAGATCAGCGGGCGGATCAGGTCGCCAGGGACCTGTGTCAGCACGTACGCGCCGAGTGCGCCGCCCAGGGCGCCGGGCAGGGCGAGGCGGAAGAACAGGCGTTTGTCGACATTTCCGGCTACCAGATGCGACACACCGGAGGCCCCGGTGGTGAACACTTCAGCGGTATGGACGCTGGCGCTGACCTGTGCGGGAGGCAGCCCCATGCTGAGCAGCACTGATGAAGAAACCAGCCCGAATGCCATGCCCAGCGCGCCATCGACCAGCTGCGCGCCGAGGCCGATGAGGATGAACCACCAGAATTCGCTGCTCAGCTCCATGGATCGAGCCTAGCGGATGCGGGTGTGCGCGACATGCGATGGTGTGTCGCACGTACGACGATCCGCCGGGCATGGCCCGGCGCTACCGTGGTGGAGGCCTTGGGGTAGCGCCGGGCCATGCCCGGCGGACTTCTGTCGATCAACGGGTGCCGTACAGCACCACGGTCTTGCCGCGGGCGTGCAGCAGGCCATCGGTCTGCAGCTTCTTCAACACCCGGCCGGCCATTTCGCGCGAGCAACCGACCAGACGGGCCAGTTCCTGGCGTGAGACGCGCAGCTGGCTGCCCTGCGGGTGAGTCATCGACTCCGGCTCCTGCGCCAGATCGTGCAGGGTGCGCACGATACGGTCGGTGACATCCAGGAAGGCCAGGCGGCTGGCCTTGCGGCTGGTGTCCAGCAAGCGCTTGGAGATCTGCTGGCCCAGCGCGTACAGCAGGCGCGGGGCATCGGCCGACAGCGGGCCGAGGAACAGCTGATGCAGGCGCTCGTAACTGATTTCGGCCAGCTCACAGGCAGTCCGGGTGCGCAGGATCACCTCGCGGCGGTCCGACTCCACGAACAGGCCCATCTCGCCGACGAACTCGCCGGCGCCGAAATAGCCCAGTACCAGCTCACGGTCCTCCTCCTCCTCGGCCATGATCGAAACCGAGCCGCTGATGACGTAATACAGGGTGCCAGCCGGGTCACCGGGTCGGAAGACGTCGGTACGGGTGGGATAGCGCCGCCTGTGGCTGTGGGCCAGAAAGCGGTCGATTGTTGCGATGTCCAAGGCCAATGGGCTGCTAGCTAGGCGCACGGTTGACACGATAGGGGCGCTCCCTCTGCGCATGAACGGATTCACGGGGTCGATAGCGGAGCTTAACCAGCGCAATTGTTAAGGGCAAACAGTGTGCCAGAAGCTGAGCGTCTTCACGTTCCCCCTGGAGACACTTATGCCGCATAATTCCCCCTTTCCCTTCTTACACAGGAATCGACCGCCGTGGTCAAGCCGTTGCCTCGCCTGAGGTTGCAGGGTTTCAACAACCTCACCAAGGCGCTGAGCTTCAACATCTATGACGTGTGTTACGCGCGCACCGAAGAGGAGCGTCAGCGTTACATTGAATACATCGATGAAGAGTACAACGCCGACAGGCTTACTCAAATCTTGACCGATGTCGCTGAGATCATCGGCGCCAACATCCTCAACGTGGCGCGCCAGGATTACGATCCGCAGGGTGCCTCGGTGACGATCCTGATCTCCGAAGAGCCGGTGATCGACAAGAAGCAGGCCGGCAAGGAGTTGATTTCCGATGCCGTGGTCGCGCACATGGACAAGTCGCACATCACCGTGCACACCTATCCGGAAACGCACCCGCAGGAAGGCATTGCCACCTTCCGCGCCGATATCGACGTGGCTACCTGCGGCGTCATTTCGCCGTTGAAGGCACTGAACTACCTGATCGAGAGCCTGGAATCGGACATCGTGATCATGGACTACCGTGTCCGTGGCTTCACGCGTGATGTGAAGGGCAAGAAGCACTACATCGATCACAAGATCAACTCGATCCAGAACTTCCTGGCCAAGAACATCAAGTCGCGTTACGAGATGTTCGACGTCAACGTCTACCAGGAAAACATCTTCCACACGAAGATGCACCTGAAGGACTTCGACCTGGACCAGTACCTGTTCGAGGAGAAGGCCAAGAACATCTCGTTCAAGGAACGCATGAAGATCGAAGCGCTGCTGCGTCGTGAGATCGAAGAGCTGTTCCACGGCCGCAACCTGGCTGAGTGACCCATGCGCGATGCCGTCAGGCATCGCCACCCAGGCGGGACGCCCCGCCCCGTGGAGCCTGCGCTTGGCGCAATCTTCAGTTCCACGGCGATGTACCGACCTACGGCCCGGTGTGAAAACACCGGGCCGTTTCGTTTTTCTCAAAAAAGGTAAGGAGCCCCCACCCATGCCCTGGATCTATCTGCTGCTGGCCGGTCTGTTCGAGATCGGATTCGCCCTTGGAATGAAGTACTCCGAAGGTTTCAGCAAACCCGTGCCGACCGCCCTGACGGTGGTGTCGGCCCTGATCAGCCTGTACCTGATGAGCCAGGCGATGAAGAACATTCCGGTCGGCACGGCCTACGCGATCTGGACCGGCATCGGCGCCATGGGCGTGACGGTGCTGGGCATCTATCTGTTCAACGACAGCGCCTCGCCAGCACGCCTGGCCTGCGTGGGCCTGATCGTGGCCGGTGTGATCGGCCTGAAGCTGGTGTCGCCCAACTAAGCCCGGGTAGTGCCGGCCGCTGGCCGACAACCTCATGACCTGCGGCGCCACATGCGGGGTTGCCGGCCAGCGGCCGGCACTACCCTCATGCGGGTTACAGCCGGTAGGCAATGGTCTTCATTACCTTGGAGGCCAGCGCCATCGCGCCGGGAATCGGGAACGGCAGGCGGCGGGCGCCGGCCTGTTCGGCATGCTCGGCATGCCGGGCCTCGTCTTCCTTCATCACCCGGATGACCGCGCGGCTGCGCAGATCCCCGGCCGGCAGGTCGACCAGGTGTTCGTCCAGATGGGCTTCCACCTGGCGCTCGGTCTCGACCACGAAACCCAGGTTCCAGCCGTCGCCGCGCAGCCCGGCCAGGGTGCCGATGGTGTAGCTGCCGGCGTACCAGAGCGGATTGAACAGGCTCGGGCGGCTGTCCAGCTCGCCCAGGCGGGTGGCGCACCACGCCAGGTGATCGGTCTCTTCCTGGGCCGCTTCCAGCAGGTGTTCGCGGGTTGCCGGGTCGCGCGCCACCGCAGCCTGGCCGAAGTACAGGCCCTGGGCGCAGACCTCACCGACATGGTTGATCCGCATCAGCCCGGCCGCGTGGCGACGCTGCGCGCTGTCCATGCCGGGTTCGCCGGTGTCCGCGGCCGGGTAGGGGCGGCTGGCCGGCGGGTTGCCGAACACCGTGTCCAGGGCGCGCTGCGCCTCGGTCAGCAGGTGGTCCAGCGGGGTGGTCTGGCGAAGCACGGTCATGGCGGCACGGCGTGGAGCGGGGGAGGCCCCGATTCTCGCCCGGCCCCGGCCCCCTGCCAACCCGGGGCTGAAGCCGGGTTGCACCCGCCAGCCAAGCTGCGTACAATGCCGCCCCTTACGCTCCACCTTTCACAACGCGTGGCAGAGTTCCGGCGAGTCCTTCGCCGCAATGAGCCCGACCTAACCAAGAGTTCTTCATGAGCACTTTCACTGCCAAGAACGAGACCGTCCAGCGCGACTGGTACCTCGTCGACGCCGAGGGCAAGACCCTGGGCCGTCTCTGCACCGAGCTGGCCCGCCGTCTGCGTGGCAAGCACAAGCCGGTCTACACCCCGCACGTTGATACCGGCGACTACCTGGTCGTCATCAATGCAGAAAAGATTGTCGTCACCGGCAAGAAGCTGCAGGACAAGATGTATCACCGTTTCACCGGTTACATCGGCAACCTGAAGACCGAATCCCTCGCCCAGGCGCTTGAGCGCCACCCGGAGCGCGTGATCGAGACCGCCGTCAAGGGCATGCTGCCGAAGGGCACGCTGGGTCGCCAGATGTACCGCAAGCTCAAGGTCTACGCCGGCACTGAGCATCCGCACGCCGCACAGCAGCCGCAGGTTCTGGATATCTAATCATGGCTATCACTCAAAACTACGGCACTGGCCGCCGCAAGTCCTCCACCGCTCGCGTGTTCCTGCGCAAGGGTTCGGGCAACATCACCGTCAATGGCCGTCCGCTGGACGAGTTCTTCGGCCGTGAGACCGCTCGCATGATCGTGCGCCAGCCGCTCGAGCTGACCAAGAACACCGAGAGCTTCGACATCCTGGTCACCGCCGCTGGCGGCGGCACCACCGGCCAGGCCGGTGCGATCCGTCTGGGCATCGCCCGTGCTCTGGTCGAGTACGACGAAACCCTGAAGTCCGAGCTGCGCAAGGCTGGCTTCATGACCCGCGACGCCCGCGAAGTCGAACGTAAGAAGGTCGGTCTGCACAAGGCCCGCCGCGCCACCCAGTTCTCCAAGCGCTGATTTACCGCGCCTGGTTGGGCTCCCTCGGGAGCCCGCTGGTTGGAAAAGCAAAAGCCCGGCTTCGGCCGGGCTTTTGTCGTTCTGGGGCTGCGCATTTCGAGGTTGCCGGCCAGCGGCCAGCACTCCTCGTGGTTCCGCATACCCGGCCCCGGAGTTCTGTCTGGAGGAGGGCCCCTTGATGTTCAAGGGGGTGCGCCGACAGGCGCGGGGATAAGGTGGAGTGCGTGACCAAATTAAACGCAAAAGGCCAGATCTTTCGATCTGGCCTTTTGCGTTTAATTTGGCTGCCCCTGATGGATTCGAACCACCGATGCCTGAGTCAGAGTCAGGTGCCTTACCGCTTGGCTAAGGGGCAATGTAACGTCTAACTATTTTCTCACTTTTCACGCTGAAAAACAACTTGATTTTCAGTGTGGTGGCTATGGGTGGACTCGAACCACCGACCCCAGCATTATGAGTGCTGTGCTCTAACCGGCTGAGCTACATAGCCTTGGTGAGCCCGCTATTCTGCTGATGTGTACAAGGACTGTCAACACCTTTGTATCGTGCTTGTGGCCCGACAGACGGCATGGGATAGTCCCAACCAGTAGATTTTCTTAGGAGTCCGCATCGTGATCGATCCGGACGGCTATCGACCGAACGTCGGCATCGTGCTGATGCGGCAGGACGGGCAGGTGTTCTGGGCACGACGTGTGCGCCGGGATGGCTGGCAGTTCCCGCAAGGTGGCATGAACACCGACGAGACGCCTGTCGAGGCCATGTATCGTGAACTGCAGGAAGAGACCGGGCTGTTGCCGGAGCACGTTGAAGTGCTCGGGGCGACACCGGGCTGGCTGCGCTACAAGCTGCCGGCGCGGGCCATCCGCCGCAATGAACGCCAGGTCTGCATCGGCCAGAAGCAGGTCTGGTTCCTGCTGCGCCTGACCGGTGACGAGGCGCACGTCAGCCTGGACCATACCGACTCGCCCGAGTTCGATCATTGGCGCTGGGTCGACTTCTGGTACCCGGTGGAGCATGTGGTGGTGTTCAAGCGTGGCGTCTATGCGCGCGCCCTGCGACATCTGGCGCCGTTGGCCCAGGGGGTGGCGGGGCAGGGCATCAGTGCCATGCCCAAGAGCGCTGCCGAGGCCTGGATGCCAGGCCACGCCGCCGGCCACGACAGGCCCAGGAAGCGCGCGCCCATGCGCGGCGGGTACTGGCCACGGAAAGCCAAGGGTGAGCCGGGGGCCGTTTGACGGGCAGGCTGCGCAGAGAGCGGGTCGAACGGTCACAACGCACCTCTGCCGGCTGTTTCCGGCAGGGGCTGGCTGTCCGTCTGGCAAGCCTTCCCTGGCTGTTGTTGAGCGTGGTGGTCCTCGGCGGCATCGCATGGATGCCGCTTGCGCTGGGGGCGTGCCTCGCCTTCGCGACCTGTGCGGGTGCGCTGTTCCTGGCGGACCACCTGCTACGCCTGAGAGCGGCAGGTGGGGGCGTGCAGTGGCTGATCGTCTTCTTCAGTACACCGGTGCTGGCACTTGGGCTGTTGCGCCTGTAGCCACCTCATGGCGGGCGGGTCCGGCTGGACTCTGAACCGTATCGAGAATGGTTCAGGTCTCTGATTGACAACCATTCTCGTTTCCATTGGAATAGCGACCAGGCCGCTATTGGCCTGTTGCCCTGGTTCCCGCCCGTGTACGTCTGCATCTGCAACGGTGTTACCGACCACCAGATCCGCGAAGCCGCCAGCCATGGCGTCACGTCGGTGGCCGAGCTGACCATGCGTACCGGATGCGGCGCTACCTGCGGTTCCTGCCTGGACATGGCCGGCGATCTGCTGGCCAAGGCACGTGCCACCCACGATCTGCCGTTGCCGGTACTGGGTCTGGCGCAGGTCGCCTGAGTCGTCTCGCAGCGCGTTGACGCTGCGTTCTCCTGATCTTCATTGCTGGCCGCATTGGCCAATGCGCACGATTCGCGTTCCTTCACGCGCGCGCGCAAGGCGTTACAGTGCCCGCGATTTCAGCGTGCAGGAGCATCCCCATGAAGGGCGACACCAAGGTCATCGAATTCCTCAACAAGGTCCTCTACAACGAGCTGACCGCGATCAACCAGTACTTCCTGCACGCCAAGATGCTGAAGAACTGGGGCATCAAGGAACTGGCCGAACACGAGTACAAGGAATCGATCGAGGAGATGAAGCATGCCGACATGCTCGCCGATCGCATCCTGTTCCTCGAAGGCCTGCCGAACTTCCAGGCGCTGGGCAAGCTGCGCATCGGTGAGAACCCGACCGAGATCCTGCAGTGCGATCTGTCGCTGGAACGCGATGGCGTGGTCACGCTGCGCGAGGCCGTGGCCTACGCTGATTCGGTCGGCGACTACGTCAGCCGCCAGCTGTTCGTGAAGATCCTCGACTCCGAGGAAGAGCACATCGACTGGCTGGAAACCCAGCTGGAGCTGATCGAGCGCATCGGTGAGCCGAAGTACCTGCTGAGCAAGCTCGAAGAGTGATTCAGCGGGCCTGGCCGGCGAGGTAGCCGGTCAGCGCCACGCGCGCGCGGGCGAACTCCGCCACCAGCAGCGCCACTGCCACGGCAGGCCGCTGCAGGCTGCCACTGCGGGCTTCATGTTCGATCCGCCGCGCCACTGCTGACAGCGACAGCGCGCCGACGTTGGCGCTGGAGGATTTCAGGCTGTGCGACAGCGCCTGCAGGCGTTCGGTGTCGTTTCCCTGTGCTGCCTGCTGCAACTGCTGCACCAGCTGCGGTACGTCTTCCAGGAATACCGCCACGATCTGCGCAGCGGCATCGCCGATCACCGCGTGCAGCTCGTCCAGCACGCTGCGATCAAGCACCGGCTGTGGAATCTGGATCGCGCGTGCTCGGCTATCGAGCGGGCTCTCGCCGTCGAGCGCGCTCGGCGCTGCGGGCAATGGCAAAGGTTCCGGCAGCGCTGCATGTCCGCGATCCGCGGATACCCGGCCCCAACGCTGCAGCAACGCATGCAGCGCCTCCCGCGCGATCGGCTTGG